>VXMB01000007.1:536172-724211 GCA_009841265.1 Gemmatimonadota bacterium
TGTTGCCACAAAAGCTTACATCGCAAATCGCAGTCGGTACCGTCTCAGGGCCTTATCGGTACGAGAAAGTTAACGACGAATACCGGCATGTCCGGCCCGTCGAATGGAAACGAACTGATATACCTCGCGCGACGTTCGAGCAGGATCTACTCTATTCATTTGGCGCTTTCATGACAGTTTGCCAGATTGCAAGGAATGATGCCGCGAAACGCGTCGAAGCTGTTCTCAAGGGAGACAAAGACCCCGGACCAACTGTACCAATAGTAAAGCCTGTGAGTGGGTCGGAGGACGGTAGTGATCAACCAGAAGCAAGTTCCGATCTCATCCAACTGGCAAATGATCAGATAGTGGCACAAATACAAGCTCGGTTTAAGGGTCATGCATTGTCTCATCTTGTGGATGCGGTACTTCGGGCAGACGGCTGGAATACGCGTGTTTCCCCGCCAGGTCCAGATGGGGGAGTGGATATATTTGCAGGGCGTGGGCCGCTAGGGTTAGATGCCCCATATCTGTGCGCACAGGTCAAATCACAGGATTCACCAGCAGACGTAACAGTTTACCGTACTCTACAGGGAACAATGCAGACCTTTGATGCTGAACAAGGGTTGCTTGTATGTTGGGGGGGATTTAATAAAGCTGTTCTACAGGAATCAAGACAGGGTCACTTCACGGTTCGGCTTTGGGACAGCCGTGACCTAGTTCAAGCGATCTATCGTAATTACGAAACGTTACCGGCGGAAATCCAGGCGGATCTTCCATTGAAGCGAGTATGGATGCTTGTTGTCGAGGAACCAGAAGAATGATTGCTAGCGTCACACATATATCAAGTGGAAAATGACTAGAGAATGAAGTGGTTTGTTAAAGCGTATTGGTTTTATGCCCTGGTGTAGTTACACTTCGAAACAAAATGTATAGCCAATAAGTATGAGTCTACCAGAACGTTATTTCCCAATGAAATGTGGATCTATTATACGCGATCAAGAAGGGCAGTTTTGGTGGACTAACGACGTTGGCAATCAGGAATTGAATCGTGATGAAGCACGTAAAAAACTATGGAATTACATTCCGTATACAAAGAACCGTACTCACGAATTTGTGTATGGACCTATAGGGGATCAGTGGTTTGGCCACAGGGAGTATTTTGAATCTGGTAAGTCCTTTATTCAAGTTGGCCGAAATGAAATCTCCAGCGATTGGGAAAAACACATAAACTGGCTTGATCCTGAAAGAGATTTCCCAATTGTATTCAACTTCCTTCACGGAATAGAGCTTACACTAAAGGCTTACATTTTGTTCAAAGACGAGAGATTACTACCTATTGATCTAAAAGAAACATACGGACACAATATCCCAAAACTGATGCTTGATGCGAAATCCCTAGGTCTTGATTTACCTCGTCCAACTATCCTACCAATTATCGTTGAACCAGAAGGTGCCGAAGATGAGGAAAACTCGCAGTCGCGAACTCGATCGGAAAGTTGGATCGAACGTTTTTTCGGCCCCGCCTTGTCCGAGTGTGAACGGTATTTTGACTATTCTGTAGGAACGAACATTGATTGGTACACACAGAAAGGAACAGAATACCCTATTGCGACAGTTGTCACACAAGTACATGGATACATAGTAAACATCGCAGAACTAGCTTTCCAACTATTGAACCACGTGCTAAAGTCTGATTGTTTTTTTGAAGTCCATAGAAGAATAAAACATAACAATATAGAAGAATGGATAGCAGAACTACATGCAATGAGGCAGAAATTCAGACCTACCATAGATGAAATTGTCAATCAGTTTAGCGAAGCAGATGAATTTGAAACTGATTCCGGTTGAGGTGATGTGCTAGTTAAGAGTTGGTGTTCCTGGTAAATTGAACACTGGCTACAACTCTACGGAGCAATAAGCAGTTCAGTTACTATGGTCTTTATATAACATTACTGTGAACTAGGTAGGCATCAGCATGAATACGGTTTTCAATGTCGGTAGAACTGTCTTAGCCACTATTGTCTCTCTATCTATTCTGCCTTATGGAACTAACACCACCCAAGCCCAGACGATCACCGTCGTCAGCTTCGGTGGCTCCTACTCCCGTGCCTGTGAGAAGGGCTACCATGAGCGGTTCGAGGCGGAAACGGGTATCAAGATCAACTTCGAGGACTACAACGGCGGGCTGGCGCAGATCCGCGCGCAGGTGGACGTGGGAAACGTATACTGGGACGTAGTAGACCTTAATGTGGCCGAACTCGTCCGGGGTTGCGATGAAGGATTGCTTGTTCCAATCAGCATCGACGATTTTTCTCCGGGTGCCGATGGCACGCCAGCCGTGGATGACTTCGTTGAGGGTACAATCTCGGAATGCGGCGTGACGACCCTTTTCTTTTCGACGGTAATCGCGTACAACGACGAACGCATCGGCGACGTGAAGCCGAAGACCGTCAACGACTTCTTCGACCTGGAGAAGTTCCCGGGCCGCCGGGGCATGCGGCGGGTTCCGCGGGTCAATCTCGAATTCGCGCTGATGGCGGACGGGGTGCCGCTGGACAAGGTGTACGCCACGCTGGACACCGAGGAGGGCATCGCCCGGGCCTTCCGCAAGCTGGATACCATCAAGGAACACATCATATGGTGGGAGACCGGGGCCCATCCGCCGCAGTTGCTGGCTGACGGCGAGGTGGTGATGACCACGGCCTACAACGGGCGCATCTTCAACGCCCAGGTGCTGGAGGATCAGCCTTTTGTCATCGTCTGGGACGGCCAGGTCCTGGATACGAGCGGGTTCGGCATCGTCGAAGGCACGCGCAACCTCGAATCCGCGCTTCGGTTTTTCGACTTCGCCGCCACGGCGGAGTCCATGGCCGGCCTCGCCCGGTACATCGCCTACAGTCCGACGCGCCGTTCCGCCATGCCCCTGATCTCGACCCACGCCGAGACGGGTGTGGACATGAGACCGCACATGCCCACGACTCCGGAGAATGCGGCGCGCGCGCTGCACAACGACTGGGAATGGTGGAGCGACAACGGCGAAGAGATGAACGAGCGTTTCAGCACTTGGTTGGCGAGGTGAAGAGAGAAGACCGTATACCGAGCAGTTCCTCCATGATTCGTATAGTCCTGTCGGCCCTAGTGGTATTGGCCTGGCTCTCCGCATATCCCCCGGACCAGGTATCCGCACAGAACCAGACGATCACCGTCGTCAGCTTCGGCGGTTCTTACGCCCGGGCCTGCGATAAAAGCTACCACGAACGGTTCGAGTCGGAAACAGGCATAGGCATCAACCTGGAGGACTACACCGGAGGATTGGCGCAGATCCGTGCCCAGGTGGAGATGGGTAACGTGTTCTGGGATGTAGTCGATCTGAATATGCCCGAACTCGTCCGGGGTTGCGACGAAGGGCTGCTTGTCCCTGTTCACATCGACGACCTGCCAAAGGGCGCCGACGGCGCGTCCGCAGCGGATGATTTCGTCGAGGGTACGATCACCGACTGCGGCGCAACCAAGTTGTTCTTTTCGAGGATGATCGCGTACAACGACGAGCGAATCGGCGACGTGAAACCCACTACGATAGCCGACTTCTTCGATCTGGAAAAGTTCCCGGGTAGACGGGGAATGAAACGTTCGCCCGTGGCCAATCTCGAGTTTGCCCTAATGGCTGACGGCGTTCCGCGGGAGGATGTGTATACCACGCTTGACACCGAGGAAGGGGTACGCCGCGCGTTACGCAAACTGGACACGATCAAGGAACAGATCGTATGGTGGGAGACGGCTGCCCATCCCCCGCAGATGCTGGCCGATGGCGAGGTGACGATGACCACGGCAGCCAATGGACGTATTTTCAATGCCCAGGAGCTTGAGGGACAACCCTTCGTCATACTCTGGAACAGCCAGATTCTGTATACGAGCGGGTACGGCATCGTCGAGGGCACGCGCAACCTCGATGCCGCACGCCGGTTTCTCGAATTCGCCAGCCGGGCGGAGTCCATGGCCAACCTTGCCCGGTACATCGCCTACAGCCCGACGCGCCGTTCCGCCATGCCCCTGATCTCGACCCACGCCGAGACGGGCGTGGACATGCGACCGCACATGCCCACGGCCCCGGAGAACGCGGCGCGCGCCTTGCACAACGACTGGGAATGGTGGAGCGACAACGGCGAAGAGATGAACGAGCGTTTCAGTACGTGGCTGGCGCGGTGAGTTAACACTCCATCGCACGACCGACCACCGGTCCGGTGAGGAGACCTAAATGCCCCTTGCAATGACGCCCCAGCAGGCCCAAGACTTTGACGAGAAGGGCTTTATAGTTCTCGAGGAATTCTTCGACCAGGCCGAACTCGACCGGTTGCTTGCGGCCATCGACGAGGTGGGCGACCGGATAAGATCAGAGAAGGACCTGGGTCCCGATGACCCCTATGCCGTGCGCAACGCCCTGGCCCATCACGAGGCCTTTCTCGATCTCATCGACCACCCGCGCATGTTGCCCCTGGTGGTGGACGCGATCGGCTGGAACATCCAGATCCGAACTACGCACCTGGACTACCGGCCGCCCTATCCCGAGGACCTGAAGGACCGGATTTCGGGCGTCGGCAAGGGCGAAGACCACCAGGCGGGATACCGCAACGTCGGCTGGCATCCCGACCTGGCGAGCGACGACCTGTTCCTGGGGCCTTCCCTCGATGGGCGCCTGCCGTTCATGGAGATCAAGGTCTTCTACGTGCTCTACGACATGACCGAATCCAACTGCGGCAACCTGTGGCTGGTGCCGGGCAGTCACCGGCTCAGGATGGACGAACTGCGGGATCGAGATAACGGGACGGATCCGGAAGGGGCGGTCGAGCTCAAATTGCCCATCGGCTCGGCCGTGTTGTGGCGCACCGCGGTGTGGCACTGTGTCGGCCCCAACCTCTCGCGGAATACGCGCAAGATCATACACGTGGGATATCATTACCGCTGGCTTCGGCCGACCGATTACAACGAGCAGGATCCCGGACTCATCGAAAGAAGCTCGCCTGTCCGGCGGCAGCTGCTGGGCGCCCTGTCCCCGAAGGGCGACCCGATGGGACCGGACCCGGACTACCATCCCGCGTCCCGGCATTGGATGTCGGAAGACAAGGACGACGTACCGCTCCGCGAATGGGCCGAGCGCATCGCCGAAGGTTAGTTTCCAGTTCCCGCTTCGAGAATAGCCCGGGTTAATATGCAGGGCCCTGCCTAATACGCCCCCTTGATTCGCCCGAACCATCCGTGCAGTGGATCACCCATTTTCTCCATGTAGCGATCCATCCGACCCATTAAATCCTGTCTTACAGTTTCATATTCCGGTTCCCCGTACACGTTGTCGAGCTGGTAGGGGTCGCGCAGCAGATCGTACAGCTCGCCGGGATCGGCCGAATTAAAGGTGAACTGGTGGGTTCGGGTGCGGACCATGCGCTGATTGGCGACGGTGAAGTGGCGGTCGAAGACGCAGTAGACTTCTTCGCGCCCATTCGCAAAGGGGCGTCCTTCGATGGCCTGGAGAAAGGATTGGCCATCGAGATCGGCGGGCACTTCGACACCCGCAGCGTCGAGGGACGAGAGCATGATTTCGTGGAGGTAGACGAACTCCTCGCAGGCCGTGCCGGGCGCATGACAGCCGGGATGGGCAATGACGAGGGGGATGCGGTAGATCTCGTCGTACATGAATTCGCCCTTCTCGATCAGCTTGTGCGCGCCGAGGCAGTCGCCGTGGTCGGCGGTGTATACGATGATGGTGTTGTCGAGTTCGCCCAGTTTCTCCAGGTGCGCCACGACGCGTCCCACCATGTCGTCGAGGAGTGTGCAGTGCCCGAAATAGCGTGCGCCGATTTCCTGGAATCCTTCCCAGCCGTAGTCGCCCAGCCCCCAGAGGTTTTCGATGAGCTTCTGGCGATAGGGCTTCTTCTCGAAGGTCTCGGCGTACCCCGGATGCTCGGGAATGGACTTCGGGTCGTACATGGAGAAGTACGGCTCCGGGACCAGCGAAGGGCTGTGCGGACCCCAGAAATTGGCCCACAGGAAGAAGGGTTCCTCGCCGCCGGCCACCTCGTCGAGCACGCGGATGGCTTCCTCCGCGACGAAGTACTCGATGCACGACTCGACCGGCCCTTCGTGCAGGGCGAACATCTCCTGGCGCTGGTTCGAGGGATTCGTGCCGACGTAGCGGTGCGAAACCGTGGGCGGCGGGTCGAACCCCTTTTCCTTGAGGTAGTCGGCGTAATGGTTGTGGCTGCTCAGGCTGCCGCCGAACTGCAGGCCGGGAAGCAGGTTCCCCCCGGGGAAGCCATAGCCCATGAAGTCCTTGCCCGTGAACCCGTAACCCGTCGGGCCGGTCTCCTGATCTACGTGCCACTTGCCGGCGTACCCGCAGCGGTAACCTGCATCCGACAGGTAGTGGTTGATGCAGCGTACGCCCTCGCGCAGACACAGGCCGTTGGCCGTCACCCCATGATTGTGCGGATAGAGGCCCGTGTAGAAGGAGGCGCGGGCCGGCGAGCAGATCGCCGTCGGCGTGAACGCCCAGTCGAAACGCACGCCCCGCGCGGCCAGGGAGTCGATGTTAGGCGTACGGCACACCTCGTTCAGCCCGTAGCAACTCACCGTGTCTAGCCGTTGCTGGTCGGACATCAGGACGACGATATTGGGTCGCTTGGGCAATGGGTGCTCCTCTCTGTACGATATTCAGTGTTCCAATTGATGAAGTTCAAGCAATGAACTTAAACCAGTTGTCACGGTCAAGGATGCTCACTCATACTGGCTTCCACTATAACAATACTCCTGACTCTTCTGCAATCGAGGGAGATTTAAACCAGGATGAGTATATGGATGAGGCGGTGGAGACGCTGCGGGGGATGTTGCAATTTGGCTTGACCTAAGAACACGCTCGCAGAATTCACTCGGTCCCAATCCATGCGGAACCGTAGTCGTTATCCATCTCACGATACATGCTGTGAACGTGATCTGCGGTGTCCTCGCCGTTCTGAACCGCATATTCGAGTACGATGGACGGGCCGGTTACGCGGAAATACGCGGCGCCCGGGACATCCTGCCGTCCCCACCATCCAAAGTACGTGTCCTCGATTTCGGCCACCACGACTTTCATTTTCTGCGCATAATCGTCACTGTTCATAAAACCCAGACGGGCCTCAATTACATCCAGGAACAACGTTTTCTGCAGGGCGGTCAGTTCGCTTCCCTTGATGCCTTCCGGCGCAACGGTAACACCATACTTCCCCGGGCCCAGAAGGAGGTCGATGGGCCGATCTGAACGCACGGCTTGTCCTTTCTGTTCGTCCGTAAGGCTTTCCATCAACGCCTGTACCGCCGCTGTTTCCCTTCGCGTAACGAAGATGTCGTCACCGTCAAGGTGCAAGTGCAGCGGTTGGCCACCCGTCAGCATGGGTGAAAAGGAAACGTTCGGTCCGAATACGGTGGCGTTTATGGCGAGATGGTGCCCTCCGAACTGAAACATCCAGGGCTCAGTTGTGGACGGTTCACCGAGAAAAGCAGCGGTAAAATACCTGCTGCCATACTTCATGACGCCGAGCACGTCTCCAGAGACCAGCAGGTCTTCCGCGGCCAGTTGATGCGTGATGTTCTCCATGCCGGCTTCACTCAGCAGTTCCCCAAGAAGTTCATCCAGATTCGCCCGCTGTGCTTTAGAGAGCACACCGAGCATTACACCTCCTCGCGGAACCATGCCCTCGGGTAAGTTGGACCAGTTCGAGCGCTGTGCGTTATCGGTAAATCGGTATGTCGCTGCCTGTCTTTGACTGTCGTCCAGCGAATCCAGCAAGAGCCTTGCAGCTGCCACGATCGCCTCGGTTTTTTTGTCTGCAACAGGGACCTCGTAATCGTTTTTGAACTTGATTTCTACCGATGAGGGGCCCGTTCCAAAGAAAATCCGCGTCCCAACATCCGGGCGAAACAACAGATAGGCGAAAAACGCGGCAACGACCATCATTGCACCGAGAAGGCAAATCAACACACGATTCATGAATCCCGCCTTATTCATACATTCCTCAGATAGATGTGCGGGGTCCGGCACATCTCGTTCTGTCCGAAGCAACTCACCAGGTCGAGCTGTTGCTGGCCGGACATCAGGTCGACGATATAGGATCGCTTAAGCAATGAAATTAAACTTGTTGCCATGGTCAAGTTTGCTAACTCATATTGGCTCCCATCATGAACAGTACATTCGACTCTTCCGCATCTGCCGGATCAACGGAGCAGTCCTGTGCCGCTGTCGCCACTTTCCTGGTGGATCATTACGGCCTGGCTCCACCCGTGGATGTACGCGAACTGGAGGCCGGGGCCAACAGGAACTTTGTCATTACCTCGCAGGATCAGCGGTACGTCTGCCGAATCTATACCGACCACGATTTCTACGTCCGCAATCCCGAGGCCTACCGGTACGAGCTCGACCTGCTGGCATATCTGATAAACCACAAACTTGCGGTACCTGAACCGGTTAAGCGACTGGATGGACAACGGCTGAGTGTTCTGGATGCTGAGTCAGGCCGTCCCGCCCCCTGGCGCGACGGGGCCTGCAGCGCCCTGTTCCGCTTCTTCGAGGGCGAGGAGCACGTGACCTGGTATCCCGAAGTGAAGGAACCGGTCGTGACCTCCTTCGGGGCTGCGGTAGCTGAAATACACCAGCGGGCGGACCAGTTTCCAAAACCATACTGTCGTCATCATTTCGATCTGCAGTACCTGCTGGACGGCCCGCTGCAGACACTGGAATCCATCCTCAAGGAGCGGCGCGGCGAGGACCTGGCTTTCTTCAAGGATTACGCCGATCACATGCGCCGGCAGATCAGCGGACTGGGCAAGGGTAAGGACATCTACGGTCTCATCCACGCCGATCTGCACGTCGGAAACATCTTGTACCATCCCGACAACGGATACTGCATCCTGGATTTCGACCAGTGTGCCTTCGGCTGGCGGTCGTATGACGTAGCGACCTTCAAGTACAACATTATCGAGACGGTGCCCGACCATCTGACGGACGAGATTTGGCGCTGTTTCCTGGAAGGTTATAACCAGGTGCGTCCATTGACCCAGCAGGAGCTTGATTGCCTGCCGGTTTTCGCGAACGCCTGGACGTTATGGGATATCGGTGAGACCTTGGTGCTGGCTACGCAGTGGGGTGGTCATCGGCCGGACCTGGTCGAGGGAGATCTGTCTCAGGATGAGTACCTGGACGAGGCGGTGGAGACGTTGCGAGGGATGGTGTGAGAAGGATACCGAAAACCGTATTCATTTTACTGCTTTCTGTGGGTTATCCGTCGTTTACTGAGGCACAGAGTGTAGGAGACAGGCTTCGAGTCACTACGCCGGATGCTCGTTATGATGGTTACCTATCGGCACATGACTCAACCAGTTACAGCTTGATTCAGCGAGACGGTCATCATCTGCGGATTCGCCATGGCGAAATCGAATTGCTTGAGCGTCATGTGGGGACAAGGTCATACAGGACGGTAGGTTTCCTTGTTGGCGGGGGCATCGGGGTCGCGGCGGGCGTTGTATTAAGTCAAATCGCAGATAACTCCTGTGACCAGGGAACGGTATCTGATGATACCTGTGAAGGAAAACCCTGGGTCGATGGAAGGTTGGCTGCTTCGATTGGGGGTTCCAGTCTTGCAATAACCGGGTATATGGTCGGCGCGCTGATCAGGAGGGATGTCTGGAAGCAGACTTCCGTCCCAACATCCGGAAGTCTTCAGTTTTACCCTACAATAGAAGTCCAATTTGCCGATCAATCAGCCTGCAAGGTAGGTATCGGTCTGGCGGTGTCGTTCTAGTGTATGTCTGGCAACACAGTATTCAACCGATAGTAAGCTCACAGATTACTGCCCACGCACCTCCTCGCTTCCACCACCCTTTCCACCGCCTGCTCACGCGTGTCCGCCATAGCTGTCAAGTGCCCCATCTTTCGGCCTGGCCTGGCTTCCTGTTTCCCGTATAGATGTAATTTGACTTCAGGAATGTCTAACGCCGTTGCCCAGTCCGATTCACATTCGCACACAGATCTTCCAGCAGGTTGGACATGGCAGCTCATCAAGCCGATACCCGATCATCTAACAGACGAGATCTGACGTTGTTTTCTGTAAGGATGTATCGACGTGCGACAACCAACCCAGCAGGAACTGGACTGCCTTCCGGTTTTCGCGAATGCTTGGACATTATGGGATATCGGCGAGACGCTGGTGCTAACTACACAGTGGAGCGGTCACCGGCCGGACCTGATCGAAGGAGATCTGACTCAGGACGGGTATCTGGATGAGGCGGTTAAGACGTTGCAGGGGGTGGTGTGACTGTTCTTCTTACCAACTGAATTCCGATCGACCCAGCACGATAAACACCAAGAAACGAGGCCCAACATGACATTTGACTACTTCGCTTACGGCTCTAATATGCTGATTGAACGATTAAGGAATCGCTGTCTGAATCCCATGGAGATCGGGTGCGCGTACGCCGACAACAGGATCATTGAATTCAGCAAACTGAGTAAAAAAGACGGTTCCGGGAAAGCTACGCTTCGTTGTCAGGCCAGTCACCGAACTCCAGGCGTGCTGTTCAGAATTCCAATAACGGAGCGTAAGAAGCTTGACTGTTTCGAAGGGGCCGGAAAAGGAGGAGGTTACATTCGATGCGATAAATACCCCGTTAAACGAACCGATAATAACGAAACCGTCTACGTGGCTACATATCTCGCCACGATTCCCCGACCCAATCTCAAGCCCTACGACTGGTATCTAGCCCTCGTTATTGCAGGAGCGCTCAAGCACGGACTGGACGGTAGTCACTTGGAAATGTTACGGCGCGTGCCGTACTGTCCCGACACCGACTGTAAACGTAAGGAACGACGTGAGGCGATGGATGTTCTGGACGACGCAGGGTTCTCGGACTATCGGTGTCTTCTAGGCCCGGCTTGACGCAAGTCATCGAAGGTAATTGGTTAAGGGTACCGAGTAATCCCAACGTCTGGAGTCAACGCCTCAATCTTCTCCTCCCCTCCACCACCCTTTCCACTGCCTGTTCCCGCGTATCCGCCATCGCCGTCAAATGTCCCATCTTTCTCCCTGGCCGGGCTTCCTGCTTCCCGTACAGATGTAACTTTACCTCCCGCGTGGCCAGGGCTTCCACCCAGTCAGGTTCGCCATTTGCCCACAGATCTCCCAGCAAGTTGGCCATGGCCGCGGGCCGGGGCTGATCGGTCGATCCGAGAGGTAGTCCGCAAACGGCGCGGACCTGCTGCTCGAACTGGCTGGTGACGCAGGCGTCGAAGGTGAAGTGACCCGAGTTATGGACGCGTGGCGCGATCTCGTTGATGATGAGGTTCTCTTCGTGGTCGAGGAAGTACTCGACGCAGGCAACCCCGACGACGTCTAGGGCTTCGAAGACCTTCCGCGTGAGATTCACGGCGGTGACGTTCACCGCGCCGGACACGTCGGCTGGGGCGGTCGTGACGTCGAGTATGTGGTTTGCATGCTTGTTCTCGACGGCACCGTAGTGCGCGAAATCGCCGGTCAATCCCCTCGCCGCGACGACCGACAGTTCCAGCTTAAAATCGACAAACGCTTCTAGCACCGCTTCCTGCCCCGCCATGGTCGTCCAAGCGTCGTCCACGTCATCAGCCGAATCGATCTTTACCTGACCCTTTCCGTCATATCCGAAACCGGCCGTCTTGAGCACGGCGGGCGTACCGATTTCCTCGACGGCCGCTGCCAGTTCCTTCCCCGACTTGACGTGACGAAACGGCGCGACCGGAAACCCGTGCTCCGCCAAAAAAGTCTTCTCCCGCAGGCGGTTCTGCGTCGTGTGGAGGACACTTCCTTTGGGACGAACCGGAGCGATGGACGATGCGGCGTCGACGCATTCGGCAGATATGTTCTCGAACTCCAGGGTGATGACGTCCACATCGGCGGCGAAGCGCTTCACGGCCTCCACATCGTCATAGGCGGCCACGACTTCGCGGTCTGCGACGTGACCGGTAGGCGAGTCGGATTCGGGCGAGAGGGTGTGGACGCGGTAACCCATGCGCCGGGCGGCGATGGCGATCATGCGGCCGAGTTGACCGCTGCCGAGGATACCGATGGTCGAGCCGGGGAGAACGGGAGCGTGCGTACTACCGGTCAAGTCATTGGTTCCACTCACGTCAGCTCGTCCCCCATGACCTTCCCGGTCTGATCCTCCCGATACTTCCTCAGTTTCTCCCGCAGGTCCGGCCGCGAGTTGGCCAGGATGGCCACGGCGAGCAGGCCCGCGTTCACGGCGCCGGACTGGCCGATGGCTAGGGTGCCCACGGGGATGCCGCGGGGCATCTGGACGATGGAGAGCAGGGAGTCCATCCCTTTGAGCGCCTTGCTTTCTACAGGCACGCCGAGTACGGGAAGGAGCGTCTGGGCAGCCATCATGCCGGGCAGGTGGGCTGCGCCACCGGCGCCTGCGATGATGACTTCGAAGCCTCGTCCCTCGGCCTCGGCCGCGTACTCGGCCAGCCAAAGGGGCGTGCGGTGGGCCGAGACGATCCGGCATTCGTGGGGCACGTCGAACTGCTCGAGCACCTCCTGGACGTTCCGCATGGTGTCCCAGTCGGACTTGCTGCCCATAACCACGCCGACGAGGGGATTGGAAGTGGGTTTGTTTTCATTCATGGATTCACCTCTTCAACGACAAGGGCATTGGCGTGTAGCAACTGAGCAACCTGATGGAATGTCGCCACGTACGGAAGGTCGCCACCTGCGGCATGGCACACCGCGGACAGTGAACATTCGTCTCAAATCTCGCATGCGTCGCCGTTGCATCCCATTTTTCTTCGTCCCGCGATCTTCAGGACGGGCGGCAGGTACAGCAGCAGTCCGAAAGGAACCAACAGGGGAACCTGCAAGCACACTTTGCGAGCCGCATAGATCCCGGTGAAAGTCCGGTCCGTTCTGTTTTCGACCACGACGATTTCGCCTGCGGGAACTTCTCCAATCGGCGACCGGTCGGTCCGCAGCTCGACCCGGTCCAGCCAGTCCATGCGATCCGTGCGTGCCGCCTTTCGCGCGCAGTCGGGACAGTGCTCATTGAAATACAGTCTTACACTCACTACTTTACCCCGTCCTGCGCCAGAATATGCTCCACCACCTTCGGTCCATGCAAGCGGCTATTTTCGATGAAGATGTCGCTGCTCACGTTGCCGGCGGTGATGACGCCGATGATGTAGATGCCGGGCACGTTGGATTCGAAGGTGTCGGGGTCGTGTACCGGGATGTTGTCTTCGGGCTGCACCTCGACGCCCGTGCCGCTCAAGAAGGGCACGTCGGGTCCGTGGCCCGTCATGCAGAAGACGAAGTCGTTCGGGATCACGCGCTCCGTGCCCGCCGCGTCGAGGACGACCTCGGTCTGCCGGATCTCCTTCACCGTGGAATCCATGATGGCCGTGATCGATCCCTCGGCGATGCGGTTCTCCAGGTCGGGCAGGACCCAGTACTTGATGCCCCGGAACGCGCCGCGGCGGTAGGACATGGTGACCCGTGCGCCGGCGCGGTAGAGGGTCAGGGCCGTCTCCACGGCAGAGCTCTTTCCGCCCACGACGAGCACGTCCCGGTCGAAGTAGGGGTGGCCCTCCTTGAAGTAATGGAAGACCTTGGGCAGTTCCTCGCCCGGCATGCCGATCCGGTTGGCGCTGTCGAAGGCGCCGGTGGCCAGGATGACCTTCCGGGTCCGGTACTGCCGGTCGCCGTCCCGCTGCGAAACCGATTCGATCTCGAAGTCGCCGTCCTGACCCGAGATTCGGGTGACCTCTTCGTAGGTGTTCACCTTGAGTTCCTGGGATTCGACGAATTTGAGGTAGTAGTTCAGCGCCTCTTCCCGGGTGGGCTTGAGCCCCTGCACGATCATGGGCACGTCGCCCAGGGAGATGAGCTCCGGGGTCGAGTAGAAGATCAGTCCCGTGGGGAACTGGTAGATGGTGTGGACGATGCACTGGCGCTCCACGACCACGTAGTCCAACCCGGCCTGCTTGGCGGCGTAGGCCGCGGCGAGTCCGGCCGGTCCGGCTCCGATGATGACGGCGTCGTACAAGTTTCCTCCGATCCTAGTCTTCCAACTCCATGGCGACGACTTCCCACTCCAGGTAGAGGTTTTCCAGTTCCTGCCGGGCACGCGCATAAGCGCTGCCGACCCGTTCGACCTGTTCCCGGTCGGAGAAGGTCCCTTCCTCGCCCAGGTCGCCTTCGAGGCGGGCGATCTCCGCCTCCTTCTTCCGGATGGCCGCCTCCAGTGCCTCGGCCATCATCCGCTGCTCCTTGCGTTCCTTCTTCCGGGGATCGTAGGCCGTCCCTGCCGTCCCGCCAGTCGTTCCGGCAGCCGACCCGGCCTTGCGGCGCGGCTTCTTCTCCTTTGCCCGCGCGGCGGCGAGGCGCTGCTCCTCCTTGTAGGCCCGGTATTCCGAGTAGGTGCCTTCCCAGTGGCGGACGCCGTCCTGCTCGAAGATCAGCAGCGCGCTGACCATCTGGTCGAGGAAATACCGGTCGTGGGACGCCACCATGAGCGTGCCGGGGTAGTCGGCAAGGGCCTGCTCGAGGGCCTGCCTGGAGAGGATGTCGAGGTGGTTGGTCGGCTCGTCGAGGACCAGGAAGTTCGGTTCCTCCAGGATCAGCTTGGCCAGTGCCAGGCG
Source organism: Gemmatimonadota bacterium (assembly GCA_009841265.1). Taxonomy (NCBI): domain Bacteria; kingdom Pseudomonadati; phylum Gemmatimonadota; species Gemmatimonadota bacterium. The sequence goes on from VXMB01000007.1 coordinate 550,847, forward strand.
CCCCTGTTCCCCGCCGCTCAGCAGGTTCACCTGCTTGAAGACGTCGTCTCCGCGGAAGAGGAACCGGCCGAGGAGGTTGCGGACGGTACCCTCGTTCATGGCCGGCCTGACCGACCAGAGTTCGTTCAGCACGGACCGCTCTCCCGTCAGGCTGGCCCGTTCCTGGTCGTAGTAGCCGATGTCCACGCCCGTACCAAGGCGGATGCTCCCGGACGAAGGCGTCTCCTGGCCCACGATCATGCGGAGCAGCGTGGTCTTTCCCGCGCCGTTGTACCCGATCAGGCCCACGCGGTCGCCCAGGTGCTGGGTGAAGTGCAGTTCCGAGAACAGCGTCCGCGTGCCGTAGCTCTTGGATAGGTCATCGAGCGCGAGCACGTCCCGGCCGCTGCGCTTCATCGTCCCGAAGTTCAGAGAGGCCGACCTGTGCTTCGTCCGCGGCTTATCGAGGCGCTCAAGGCGCGCCAGGTGACTCCGCCTTCCCTGGGCCTGCTTGGTCTTGACGCCCTCGATGGTCCGGCGGATGAACTCCTCTCGCTCCTTGATGAAGGCCTGCTGCTGGTCGTATTCGCGCTGCCGTGCCTTGAGGCGTTCGGCCTTGACCTCCATGGCCCGGGTGTAGTTGCCCGGGAAGTTTTGCAGCCCCAGGTCTTCCAGTTCGGCGATCCGGTTCACGGTCCGGTCGAGAAAGTAGCGGTCGTGGGAAACGAGCAGGATGGCCGCCGGGTGATCGGAGATGTATTCCTCCAGCCACTCCGTCGCGGCCACGTCCAGGTGGCTTTCCGGCTCGTCCAGCAGTAGCAGGTCCGCGTCCCCCAGCAGCAGCTTGCCCAGGCGAAGGCGTGTCTTCTGCCCGCCGCTGAGCACGTTGACCGGCAGGGGCAGGTCTTCCTCCTTGAAACCCAGGCCGTGAAGCACGGTCTTCGCGCGGTGCGGGTAGGTGTAGCCGCCGGCCCGCTCGAATTCTTCCGTCAAACGGCCGTACAGCCCGAGCCGGCGCTCGGTTTCCTCCGCGTCGCCCTTCGCCTTCTCCAGCGCCGCTTCGGCCTCGCGCAGCTGCTTTTCTAACTCGTGAATGCGCTCGAAGCTGCTCAGCGCCTCGTCCAGGACCGAGTTGGTGGCGGTCAGGTGCGCGTCCTGGGTCAGGTAGCCGGTCCGGAGGTCCCGCCGGCGCGAGATCTCACCTTCGTCCGGCGACAGGTCGCCGGTGATGAGCTGCAGCATGGTCGTCTTGCCGGTCCCGTTGGAACCGATCAGGCCCACGTGCTGGCCGGGGTCGATGCCCCAGCTGATGCCCTGCAGGATACACTGCGCGCCGTAGTGTTTCGTGACTTTGTGGAAGGATACGAGCGCCATAGGTCAAGTCGTGTTTGAGGAAGCCGTGTTCTCGCCGAAGGAAACCGGGTAATATCAAAAAACCATGGAAGGCTGGCCGAAAGCTTCCATGGTTTCTTCGAGTAGGATGCACTCAGTACGGCAATTTGTATGCGCAAGACCCGGTCAGGCACAGGCCTGTCCAGGCAGTCCAGGCACATCCGGGCCGGGTAGGTCTTGGTACGGATGCTGACACGCCGGGGCGGCCCCTGAAAAGTGAGTGGGTGCCGCCGGGTCGGGTCAGACCGGCCCGTGAATCAGACGGCGGCTTCCTGGGCGGTGACTTCTCCGTCCGCGTACCATTCCACGAAGTTGTAGACCCCCTTGCGGATGATCCCGCGGGGATTCCCGTGTATGTCCACCCGGTCGCTGCGTACCGTGACGATCTTGGAGCGGGTATCGATCTCTTCGTCCGGCACGATGACCCGGGCCACGAAGAACTTGCCGTCCTGCTCGCAGACGCCGAATTCCATGTTCTTGCTGTTCAGATCCTGAACGCAGAACTCGATGGCTTCACGCTTTTCGAATTCGCCTGTTACCTGAATGTATTCGCCCTCGGTGGGTCCCAGTAGCTGCATACGATCGCTCTCTTCCTGCCGCGTGCCCATGGTTACCAATGAAATTCAGGTCGCTTACTGAGTGCGCACGCCTCGACTCAGCGACCCCGGAATGCCGCGGGACGTTTCTCGAGAAACGCCGCGATGCCTTCCGCCTTGTCCTCTGTGGAGCTCACCGCTCCGAATTCTCGGGCTTCCAGCGCCAGGGCTTCGTCCAGTCCCCGGTCCAGCCCTTCATTGACGCAGGTCTTGATGGAAGCCAGCGCCACGCCGCCCTTGGCGGCCATGCGCCTGGCCAGTTCCCCGACCGTCTTCATCAAGTCTTCCGGCGCCGTAACGCGATTGACGAGCCCGAGGCGATGGGCCTCGGCGGCATCGAACATATCGCCCGTCATCATCAACTCGAGGGCCCGTCCCCGGCCGATGAGCCGCGGCAACCGCTGCGTGCCGCCCCATCCCGGGACCAGGCCGAGGTTGATTTCCGGCTGGCCGAACCGGGCTTTCTCCGAGGCGTAACGCAGATCGCACGCCATGGCCAGTTCGCATCCGCCTCCGAGCGCCACCCCGTTCACGGCGGCAATGACCGGCAGCCTGAAAGCCTCGATCCGCCGGAAGAGGCGATGCCAGCGATGGGTCATTTCCTCGGCGTCCGAACCCGACAGCCGCTGCAATTCCCGGATGTCGGCCCCGGCCGCAAAGGCCCGGTCGCCGCTACCCGTCAGCACGACCACGGAAGCGTCCGGGTCGCCGTCGATCCGGTCGAGCGCTTCGCCGAGCTCATGTCCGACCTGGTCGCTGAGCACGTTCAGGGGAGGATGGTCGATCGTGATCGTGACCACCCCGCCGTCCTGCTCGATAAGTATCTGCTCAAACGACATGAAAGCGCCTTGTCGACGTGCCGTAAAACAACCCATATCCCCGGGACGATTCCCATGGAATACGGCCCGGTTTTCGCGGAAAGCGCGAACAGTTTAAGATAATGTATTTACGTCACTTCGTCAATAGGAAAGTGAAAAATCGTAACACGTTTGTCACATAACCGCGAGGGAAATCCGGAGGTGGTTTCACGAGCGCCGGCGGACCGGAATCTTACTGAACTGAACCCTATTCCCGGTTCCGCGCGTCGACGGTCCACTGTTCCCGACAGCGGCCGTCGCCGTCGATCACGTAGACCTGGCGATGCAGCGCGGTGCAGGGGCATACGTGGGTGGGGAAGACGTAGATGGGATCGCCGACCGACAGGCCGGAGCTATCGGGGCAGTCCATGATCCAGTGTTCCTCGTTGTGCAGCCCGGGTTCGGCGCCGGGAAGGTTCCAGGGGATGCCGCGCTGCCCGGCCGGGTCCGAGGCGATGGACTTGTTGCCCAGGTCGAGGGTCACGCGCGACGGCGTCGGAACGCTGATGATGCGGCTGAGGAGCAGGGCTGCGGCTTCGAAGGGCAGGTCGGGAAAGCGGCTGCTGTACCCCCAGTCCCAGAACACCGAAGTGCCGGGCGAGGGCTCCACGTCTTCGGCCGGAGCATAGCACGGGAAGGATATGGAACCGCCCATGACCCGCCGCGGCACGGGCAGGCCCCGGGACTCCAGCCGGGCCTGAAAAGCGCGCACCTGGTCCAGCGCGGCGCCGCAGGCCTGCCGACGTTCCTCGAGGTCCGACTGGTGGTTATGGCCATCATAGCCGTGCAGGCCGCCGGGCGTGATGCCGGGGAGGCGGTCAAGCAGCGCGTAGAGCTCGAGCGCTTCCGTGCCGGCCGCTATACCGGTGCGGTGCTGGCCCACGTCGAAGTCCAGCAGCACGTCGATGGTCACACCGGCGCCGGTGGCTGCCGCCGACAGCGCCTCGGCCGCGCCCGCATCGTCCACCATGCTGCGGAAGGTCGTACCGGGATAACGACCGGCGAGGTCGACCAGGCGTCCGATGTTGGGCCCGATCATCTGATAGGCGATGAAGACGTCCTCCACGCCCATATCCGCCAGCATCCGCGCCTCGTAAATCGTGGCGCACTTGAACTTGTCGATCCCGGACGCGCGCTGCATCTCGATGACGGCTCGCATCTTGTGGGTCTTTATGTGGGGACGCAGGCGTTCGGGGCCGCCCGCGATCTCCAGGGTCCGGTCGATGTTCACCTTCAGCCGCTCCCGGTAGACCAGCATGGACGGGCTGGGAATCTCATCGACATTGGCTACGAGGTATCGGGGATCCATGGGGGCTCCTTGCCTGGTGGATATTCGGGCGCGTCGGGTACGTCGGCCACGGGACAGACCGATTGACACTGTACGCGATGCCGGCCTACTGCAGCTTCCCGCGCGCCGCGATGTCCCACACGGATTCAACCGTGCCGTCGCGCACGCCGTAGAACCGGTCGTGGAGGTTGATGGTGGTGCAGCAGTGGCTCGGGACGATGTGGAACTTGTCGCCCGGTCTGAGCGTGCAGGACGCGCCGGGCAGTTCGATCTTGACGTGTTCCTCGGACTGGCGCAGGATCGATGCGCCTTCCACGTCGCGGACGGTCTGCAGCCCCATGTCGTTCGTCATGGTCTTCAGGCCCGCGTCGGAGACGGCGAGTTCGTCGCCGGGCCGGCTGACGATGGTGGCGTAGATGGTGAGCGCGCAGTCGAACTCGGGAATGCGTTGCTGGTAGGTGCCGTCCATCAGGATATAGGACCCCGCCTGCACTTCGTTCACCCCCGGGAACGTCCCGGTGACCTTGTACGTTCCCGTGCCGCCGCCGCTGACCAGGTCCACGGTCAGGCCCCGCTCGCGGATGTAGTCGGCCGTCTGCGTCAGCATGGTCATGGACGCACGGCAGCCCGCGTACCGTTCCTCGTCGTTCGGGTTGCCGATGATGTGGCCCTCGTAGCCCATCACCCCGCGGAAGACGACACCCGGATGCCGGTCGATGGCCTGGGCGAGTCGCCACGCGGGTTCGCCGGGCGGCACGCCGCAGCGCTCCATGCCCACGTCGACCTCGATGATCATGTTCACCCGGGTGCCGGCGGCCAGCGCCGCGTCGGAGATCTCCCGGACGTTTTCTTCATGGTCCGAGGCGACGATGACGTCCGAATGGCGCGCGAGAGCGACCAGTCGGTGGATCTTGACCCGTCCTACCACCTGGTTGGCCACGAGGATGTCGCGAATGCCCGCCGCGGCCATGACCTCGGCCTCGCCCAGCTTGGCACAGGTAACGCCCCGGGCGCCGGCCTCGATCTGCCGGTGGGCCAGGACCGGCGTCTTGTGCGTCTTGGTGTGGGGCCGCAAGAAGGCGTCCTTGTCGGCAAAGAACGCCGCCATACGGGCGATATTGCCTTCCATCAGGTCCAGGTCGATCACCAGGGCCGGGGTGTCGATGTCTTCCATCGGACTGCCGGGACGGGCCATGAGGCGTACTCCGGATTACTCGATAGATGCGAGCCGTTTAGCGTATAGTCAATGTATAGCCGACGGAACGGTCAGGTACAGCGTATTCCACACTACCAATCCCGCGAATCCGGCACGGCCAGCGAACGGCCGTTCTCGGCGATGGACTGCTGGCTGACGAGGCCGGGCAGGGTCATGTCCATGGCCTCGTGCAGGCCGATGGACGGCTTGTGCCGGCCCTCCGCGGCTTCGATGAATTCGACCAGTTCGTGGTAGTCGCTCCCGCCGTGCCCGGCGCCTTTCGCGGCCGCCGCCCCCATCCAGTCGGGCAGGAACTCTTCCTCCAGCTCGTGAAGGTCCATCCACGTGTTGCCGTCCGCGCAGCGGGACTTGAGCCAGATGCGAAACGGCTGTCCCTTTCCGCGGGCCGACTCGTAGCAGCCGTCGGTCCCCTGGAGTTGGTAGTTGGTCAGGGCGTGGGGCCGGTCGGAGGTGAGGTCCATGCGGACCTTGGCCAGGCCGCCGCCCGCCATCTTGCAGAGCATGACGCTCGTGTCCTGGGCGTAGGGCTTGCCCTCCGCGTCCAGGTAGTGATGCCCGCTGCCGTGACAGGTCACGTATGCCACGCGGTCGTCGAACCATTGGAGGATGGGCCCCAGGCTGTGGGTCCCGTAGGTGATGCCGTCGATGCCGGACTGCCAGTGGCGGCGCCAGACCTGTTCGGGCGGCAGCCCCCGGGCCGCCAGGCGATGCTCGTCGTACCCCTTGAGCTCGTGGAGGTATTCCCCTTCGGCATAGTAGGGCGTACCGAAATGCCCTGCCTTCACGAGCGCCTTCACCAGCACGTTCTCCCGGATGTAGGTATAATTCTCGCCCATCATGTACACGCGGCCGGAGGCCCCGGCCGCCCGGACGATCCCCTGGCACTCCTCGACCGAAACGGCCGCCGGGACCTCGCTGAAGACGTGCAGTCCCCGGTCCAGTGCCGCGATGGCCTGCGGCGCGTGCAGCGGCATGGGCGTGGCGATGATCACGCCGTCCAGGTCGGACCGATCGAGCATCTCGCCGTAGTCGGTGTACTGTTCCGAGGCGCCCAGCAGCTCCGCGGTGGCGGGCAGCGCGCCGGCGTCGACGTCGCACACGGCGTGGACGCGGACCCGCGGGAGGGCGTCGCACGCGGCGCGGAAGCTCATGCCCCGGCCGCATGCCCCGGCGATGCCGAGGTGGAACTTATCGTGGCGAGGGCTCATAGCCGATCTCTTTCAGGTTCGTCGGACCGGCCGGTCAACTCACCAGCGTGGCGATCCGCCGCATGCACACCGCCAGGAAGATCTCCTGCGCGCCGGGCAGGTCCTGGTGGGCTTCGCTTTCGATGAAATGGTTCATGGTCATGATTATGAGATACACCGACAGGGTGTCAAGGGCACTCTGTTCCACGACAGGGTGGCTGTCGCGAATGAGCGCCGCGAGTAACCGGGCCTGTTCCATCATGGCCGGCACGTCGTTGCGTTCATAGGCCTGGGTGAACAGCGCGAAGAGGCTTTCCACGCTCCGGCGGGTGTCTTCGGGGACGGCCTTCGAATCGGTAAACCGGGAAACGGTCCGCTTGATCATGCGCTCCAGTTCGCCGTAGCGTTCGTTTTCCTCCATGGACAGCAGCTTGTAGAAGCGGTCGCCGGCCCCCAGCGTCCGGCAGATGTTGTTGAGCAGCTGCAGCCGCACCGCGGGCGATGTGAAGGAGCCCAGCCGGTCGAAGGTCGGCTTGATGATGCGGTAGTCCTCGCGGTGGCTCAGGGCCTCCACGAGCGTGGGGAAGGTCAACGGGTCCACGTTGTTCGAGAAGTGCCAGAACAGCAGTTCCTGCACGTCGTCGCCTTCCATCTGGCCCAGTCCGGAAATGGCGCTGATCCGCACCCTGGGATCTTCGTCCTCCAGGGCCTCGACCAGCGGGTCCACTGCCCTGGCGTGTTTCAGCTGGCCCAGGGCCTCGGCCGCCTCGCTTCGGATGTCCGATGACGGACTCTCCAGTTCCCGTATGAGCGAGTCCACCGCCACCTCCGAGCCGGTTTCCCCCAGCGCCCGCGCGGCCTGCCTGCGCACCTTGGAGCTGGCGTCGGACAGGGCCTGGACGAGGTGGTCTATGGCCATGGGATTCCGGGACCGGCCCAGCCTGTAGGCCGCCCGTGCGCGCCGGTCTTCGGCCGTGGCCACGTTAAACACGATGTAGTTGAAGGTGTAGCTCAGCAGGTTGCCACGGAACATGTTCGAAAGAAGCTGCTGGGACGAGATGGAGCGGGCGTCGCGTACCGGCCGGAGCAGGAACAGCGGCACGAAACGCATGATCCCGCTCAGGAAGAACAGGAGATTGATGTCCTGGATCAGGAACCCGGCCACGGTGAAGCGGACCCCGGCCAGCGAAGCCACCAGGATGCCTCCCAGGAGTGGCCCGGCGGCGTAGAGCAGGTTGATCGACGTGGACCACGAGGCCATGTAGGCGACCCGCTCGTCCTGGTTCTCCTTCGGTAGCAGCGCGTACTGCAGGGGCGTGACGCCCAGGTTGATGCCGCCCATGATGAGGCCGGAGAGCAACATGGCGACGGCGACCATGGCGTGGTTGCCAGGCTGGCACAGCCCCCACAGAAAGGCGTTCAACGCGCCGGGGATGATGAGGATCTGGAGGACCGGCTTGCTGCCGAAGCGGTCGATGATCACGCTCCAGGCGCGATACCCCGCGATGGTGGCGAGCGTGCCCAGGGCGCTCAGCAGGGAGATGGCGGTATAGCCGAACCCCAGGCGGTCGAGCATGAACACGCTGAAGAGCGGACCGGAGAGGCCGAGGGCGAACTGCCAGGACGCGTAGAATGTGACCAGCCGGCGGAAATTCCTGTCCCGGAAGGGCTGCAGCAGGTGGCGCAGGGGATTCCGGGTCTCGGTCTCGTCGACCCGGGTCGGATAGGGCGTGCGCCTGAGAAACAGGGGCCCGGCGGCGCCGCAGAGGGTCCCCACGACGAACACCACCACGAAGGCCATGAGCTTTTCTTCATCCGGAAACCAGTCCACGAAACGGCCCGTCATGACGCCCACCGCCGCGCCCACGAGACTGTTGACGATGGTCTGCCGGCTCGTGAAACGGGCGCGGATGTTCTCCGGTACGGTGCCGGCGACCCAGCTCGAGTAGAACGGCGTGTAGATGTACCCCGCGGTCAGCCCGGCGACCAGGAAGATGAGCAGCATCCGCTGGTGCAGCGATTCGACGAAGAGGAAGGGGATCGTGATCATGAGTCCCCGGAACAACGCCTCCAGCACGCCGTTCCAGACGACCCAGCGCTTCTTGTTCTCGATGGACTTGCTGAAGAGGGAGGAAATGATCTGCACCGGCGCGAGGATCGAGGCGATCGCGGAGTAGAAGGCGATGTCCGAAGCGTCCAGCCCAAGGGACAGCACGAAACCCGCGAAGACGGCCGTATTCGTGCCGACCATCTGGCCCCAGGCCCCCCAGAGTCCTCTCACGACGATAAAGGATCGTAGCGATCGATTGACTTCGCCCCGTGAAAGCATGTTGGGTTGCTCCGTTGGCCTGTCTGTACTGGTGGTCCCGTGGTCCCGTGGTCCCGGGGTCTCACTGTTTCGGCCGCGATTGACTGCGCGTCCCGCGAAATGCGCCACAGAATAGGAGCGCCGTACCGGTAACGTCAAGAATATAAAAGAAAAAACAAGAATCGTGGCTTGCATTTCCACTAATCCATTTATAATCACTATAGTATCGGATCATTTGAAAGGAGCCTGGAAGTGGAAACCGTATCGATCTGGATCCAGCCAGCCGTACTGGTGACGGCCTTTATCTTCTTCTGGCGGGAGGCAAAGGGGAGCAGGCGGGATGTGAGGGCCGAAATGCTAGAAGTGGAAAAAAGGATTCTCGACCGGATGGACGAGAAACTTGAAGCGAAAGACGAGCGATTCGACGCGCGATCTGCGGCCATGAGTGATCGGTTCGACGCGCAATTTGCAGCCATGAGTGATCGGTTCGACGCGCAATTTGCAGCCATGAATGATTAGTTTGCCGCGCAATTTGCAACGATGAACGATCGGTTCGACGCACAATTTACAGGCATGAATGATCGGTTCGACGAGAAGTTCAATATAGTAAACGCGCAACTTGTTGCCACAAACGAGCGAATTGACCAGAATTTCAAGGTTGTGAACGAGAGGTTTGATAAAGTGGACCGGCGGTTTGACCGCATGGAGGAACGAATAAACTCCGTCGAAATCCAGCAAAGCAGATTGGACGAAAGGATGACGGCCCTGGATGGACGGGTGGATGAGATGGACGCCAAAATCGAGGGAATGGATGTCAGAATCCAAGGAATGGATGTTAAAATCGAGAGAATGGACGCGAAAATCGAGAGAATGGACGCGAAAATCGAGGGGCTAAGCGCGGATGTCAACGAATTGAAGCAGGGCCGGTCCGCGTCCAGAACACGTCGGGCTTCTGTTGGCTGATACCGTAAGCTGATACCGTAAGCTGATACCGTAAGCTGGTTTTACAAATCGAATTGACAACCGAGCCGAATGGCGTACATTATTAACATATAACAAAGGCCTGCTGCCTCAACCCACAACCCGTCCGACTGGAACCATGCGACGCACCACATTCTTCTTCATACTTCCGGTACTCGTATTTCTGGCAACCCCCGGCACGGCCGTTACACAGTTAGACGCGGTCGTGGACGAAGGCCGGGAACAGATCGCCGCGTCCGTCGAGGAGTTGTTGATCGCGCCTTGCTGCTGGCGCGCACCGTTGAGCCAGCACTACTCGGGTACCGCGGAACGGATGAAAGAGGATCTTCGGGAAATGCTCGCAAACGGGAGGACGCAAGAGGAGATCCTCGATCATTACAAGGCCATGTACGGAGAACGCATCCTTTCCTCTCCGCCCAATGCCGGGTTCAACCGTCTGGCCTATCTCTTCACGCCGCTCATGTTCCTCGTCGGCGGCGGTGTCATCTTCATCACGCTGCGCCGATGGCGGAACGGACGAATGAGCCGTGGTGATGCCGAAGGTACCGCAAGTACAGGCAATGATCCCCGTCACAGAGACCGCATCGACGCCGAACTGAACGCCTACGACTGATCCCTTTTCTGCCGCTCCGACCAGGCCTCACCCTCGCCGTAACTTTCGAAGATATCCTTCAACAGCACTTCCAGCGCGGGGCTGAAGTACCGTCCGCGCCGCCAGGCCACGCCGATATCCCGGCTGAATTCGAAGCCCTCGACGGCAACCTCGCGAAGCGTTCCGGCCGCAATGGACTCCTGAACCGTCAGTGAAGGCAGGAAGGAAATCCCCACGCCCGCCTCCACGAGTTTTCGCATGGCCTCCGGGCTGCGCATTTCCATGACGACGCGCGGCGACACGCCCACCTCGGTGAATCGTTCGTCCACGATCCGCCGCGACACGGAATCCTCGTGGAAGAGGATCAGCGGCTGTTCCGCCACCTCCGTCAGCGCGACCGACTTCCGGCCGGCGAAGGGATGGCCGCCGCCGACCACGAGCGGCATGGCATCGTGGTAGATGGACATGGTTTCGATCCGGGGGTGGGTATAAGGCAAAGTGATCAGGGCGAACTCCGACCGGTTGGCCAGGAGTTCCTCCACCAGGTACTGGGAGGGCGAGACGTGCACGGACAGTTCCAACTCCGGATACCGTTCCACGTAGCGCTTGAGGATGTCGGTGAGCAGGTAGGTCACCGCGGCGTCGGTGGCGCCGAAGGCGAAGCCCTCGCCCGGCAGCACGTCCCCGCTGGCCAGGCGATTCTCCGCCTCCTCGGCCAGATCCTGGATGCGCACGGCGTAGTCCACCAGCGCCCGGCCTTCCATGGTCAGTGAAACGTGGCGGCTTCCCCGGTTGAACAGCTTCACGCCCAGCGTCTCTTCCAGTTCCCGCACGCCGTTGCTCACCGTGGGCTGCGTCACGTGCATGTCCCGCGCCGCCCGGGAGAAACTCTCGCGCCGCGCGACGGCAAGGAAGTATTGCAGGTAGTACAGGTTCATGGCGTTTGCTCCTTTAGCTATAGATAACGTCTATAGATAATATAACAATTATTTATTTGAGTTATATGAAAATTGGGCTTTCTTATTGCGATAGATGTTTACGAGGTCCCATTGAGCATTTCATTCATTCTTCAATACTCCGGGAGCGCGTGACGCGGTGCGCGTGACAGGTGCGCGTGACGCGGGCCCGGCGAAGGAAGGAAAGCGGGGAAAACATGAGCAGCAAAGTCAGAGTGGCCATCGTCGGCGTGGGTAACTGCGCCTCGTCCCTGGTGCAGGGCGTGGAGTACTACCGCAGCGCCGCGCAGGACGAGTTTATTCCGGGCCTGATGCACGCCAACCTGGGCGGTTACCACATCAGCGACGTGGAGTTCTCGGCCGCCTTCGACGTGGGCGCGGACAAGGTGGGCAAGGACCTCAGCGAGGCCATTTTCGCCCATCCGAACAACACGGTGAAGTTCGCCGACGTGCCGAACCTGGGCGTGCCGGTGCAGCGGGGCATGACCCACGACGGGCTCGGCAAGTATCTCAGCGAGGTCATCGAGAAAGACGCGGGCGACACTGTCGACGTGGTCGAGGTGCTCAAGGACACGAAGACGGACGTGGTGGTGAGCTATCTGCCCGTGGGCAGCGAGGAAGCCACGAAGTGGTACGTGGAGCAGATCCTGCAGGCCGGCTGCGGCTTCGTGAACTGCGTCCCGGTCTTCATCGCGAGCACGGGCCACTGGCCGGAGCGGTTCCGCAAGCACGGCCTGCCCATCATCGGCGACGACATCAAGTCCCAGGTGGGTGCCACGATTACCCACCGCGTGCTGACCCGCCTGTTCGCGGACCGCGGCGTCAAGGTCCTGCGCTCCTATCAGCTCAACTTCGGCGGCAATACCGATTTCTACAACATGCTGGAGCGTTCGCGGCTCGAATCCAAGAAAATCAGCAAGACCAACGCGGTGACGTCCCAGCTCAGTTACGACATGGGCGAGGACAACATCCACGTCGGTCCCAGCGATCACGTGCCGTGGCTCGAAGACCGCAAGTGGTGCCACATTCGCATGGAAGGCGAGACCTTCGGCGGCGTGCCGCTGAACCTCGAGCTGAAGCTGGAAGTCTGGGATTCGCCCAACTCGGCCGGCGTCGTCATCGACGCGGTGCGGTGCTGCAAGCTGGCCCTGGACAACGGCCTCAGCGGTCCCCAGCTCGGCCCTTCGTCCTACTTCATGAAGTCCCCGCCCGAGCAGTACGCCGACGACGTGTGCCGGCGCCTGGTGGAGGAGTTCATCGAGGAGTACGGCAAGCAGACGGACCGTCCCGCGGAAGTTCCCGCGGAGACCCCCGCGGAAGTGCCGGTCGAAGAACCTGTTCTCGGCAGCTGAAGGAGACCAGGGACTCATGGCCAAGCGCCTTCGCGTCGCCGCCATCTGCACGATCTACTTCCCCGGCGCCCACGCGGACGTCATCGTCTCCAAGTTCCTGAAGGGCTGGTCGGTCGACGAGGGATACTTCGCCCCCGAAGTGGACGTCGTATCCATCTACATCGACCATGTCCTCGAGAACGACATCGGCCTGCAGCTAGCCGAGAAGTTCGGGGTACCTGTCTACCCGAGCATCCGCCGCGCGCTGCACGCGGGCGGCGACAGCCTCGGGGTGGACGCGGTGCTGCTCATCGGAGAGCACGGAGACTACCCGTGGAACGAGCGGGGCCGCCACATGTATCCGCGGCGGTACTTCTTCGAGCAGATCGCCGGCGTCTTCGCCGAGAGCGGGCGCTCCGTGCCCGTGTTCAGCGACAAGCATCTCGCCTACGACTACCGGGACGCCCAGTGGATGTGGAACCGGGCGGAGGAACTGGACATTCCCCTGATGGCCGGCTCCTCCCTGCCCCTGGCCTGGCGCGATCCCTGGATCGAGTACGACCTGGAAACCAACGTCGAAGAAGCGCTCACCGTGGGGTTCGGCGGGATCGAATCCTATGGCTACCACACCCTGGAGGCGCTGCAGTGCATGGTCGAGCGGCGCATCGGCGGGGAGACGGGCGTGGCTTCGGTGCAGTGTCTGGAAGGCGATGAAATGTGGCGGGCCTGCGAGGAGGGCCTGTGGTCGCGGGACCTGATGGATGCGGCCCTCGACGCCATACCCGGCAAGCCCGAAGGATCGGCGCGGGATCACGCGAAAGATCCGGCGGTCTTCCTGGTGGAACGTAAAGACGGATTACGGACGACGACCCTCATGCTCGGCGGCTACATCGAGACCTGGGCCTATGCCGCCCGAGTCGACGGCAGCGTGCACGGGGCCGTCTTCAACCTGGTCCGCGAGGGCAACCACGCCCACTTCGGCTACCTGTGCGCCAACATCCAGCGGTTCTTCCTGACAGGCGCCGCGCCGTACCCGCCCGAGCGAACGCTGCTGGTCACGGGCATCGTCGACGCCGTGATGAACAGCCGGTACGAGGGTCACCGCCGGATCGACACCCCGTGGCTCGACGTCGCGTATAAATCCTACGAGGAAATGCCTTACCGGCCCGTCGCCTCCCAGCCGGAGGGCGGCAGCGTGGACCCCGAAGCGCCGGACATCACGGGCCGGGTGTGAGTTTGAGGGAAAAGGAATTGTTCTGAAAACCAGGCACCTTTCCATTCTTAAGCCAAAAGAAGTCTGAATGTTACGATTATTCGTGTTATTTTCGTTGGTTTTGTTTACGCCGCCTGCACACGGCCAATCCGTAACCGTGGTCAGCTATGGCGGGTCGTTCGCCCAGGCCAGTGAGAAAGCCATCCACAGTCGCTTCGAGGTCGAGTCCGGTATAAGTGTAGACATGGACCATTTCAACGGTGGATTGGCCCAGGTACGCTCGCAGGTCGAGATCGGTAAAGTGTATTGGGATGTCGTCGATTTCGAAATGGCCGAGCTGGTTCGTGCCTGTGACGAAGGTTTGATCGTGCCGATAGAAACCGAACGCTTCTCACCAGGGTCCGATGGTACGCCCGCACACAAGGATTTCGATTCGGGAACGATTACCGAATGCGGTGTGGGCAAGTTGTATTTCTCTACGGTGTTCGCGTACAACGAAAAGAACATCGGTGACAGAAAGCCCAAAACGATCAGAGACTTTTTCGACATGGCTGGATTTCCGGGTCGAAGGGGCTTGCGACGCGTGCCGCAAGGAAACTTCGAATTTGCGCTAATGGCCGACGGAGTACGTGTCGAAGAAGTATACGCCGTCCTGGACACGGAAACGGGCGTAGACCGAGCGTTTGAAAAACTGGATACCATCAAAGAACACGTCGTATGGTGGGAAACCGGCGCACAGCCGCCTCAATTGCTGGCCGACGGCGAAGTGGCTATGACTACGGCTTACAACGGCCGTATCTTCAACGCCCAGGCGCTGGAAGGTCAACCGTTCGTAATCGTCTGGGACGGACAGATACTGAAGATGGGCGCCTACGGCATCGTAGAAGGCACACAGAACCTCGAAGCCGCACATCGTTTCGTGGACTTTGCTACATCGGCCCGGTCGATGGCGGAATTGACCAGGTACATTGCGTACAGTCCTACACGCCGATCGGCCATGCAGCTCATCAGTGTACACGCCGAAACTGGTGTGGAAATGATGCCGCACTTGCCGACCGGTCCGCAAAACATGGCACGTGCCCTGCATAACAACTGGCAGTGGTGGAGCGACAACGGAGAGGAAATCAACGAGCGTTTCAGCACATGGTTGACAAAATAGAAACGGGTACGCTTTAATGTCTTTCTATGAGCGGCATTCAACCATGTGTAATCCGCCCCAATAAACCTCATGAACATCGAACCCCGACAGAAGCAGTTCGACTTCGACGGCCCCGAGTCCATCAAGCCCGAGGTCCTGGAGACCTTCCCCTACGAGTCCAAGGGCGATCCCCTCGACGTAGATATCGATACGGACGAGTTTACGGCGGTCTGCCCCTGGACGGGGCTGCCGGATTTCGGTGAGGTGATCGTGTCCTACGTGCCGGACGAGCAGGTCCTCGAACTGCGTTCCTACAAGTTCTACCTACTCTCCTACCGGAACGTCGGCATGGTGCAGGAGCACGTAACGCGCCGGATCCTCGACGACCTCGTCGCCGCCGTACGGCCGGTCCGCATGACGGTCAGCACCGACTACCGGGTCCGGGGCGGCATCCACACGACCTGCACGGCGGAGTACGAGAAGGAATAGGTCCGGCCGGTTTTCAGCAGTGTTCGTTGAACGCCAGCATGAGCCGCTGGGCCACGTCGAGCGCCGTGCGGCCCTCGATGTCATGGCGTTCCAGCATGAACGCCACCTGGCCGTCCTTCATCAGCGCGATCTGCGGCGATGACGGAAAATACCCCTTGAAGTAATCCCGCGCCTTGCTCGTGGCTTCCAGGTCCATGCCGGCGAAGACCGTGGTAATCCGGTCCGGCTTCTTCTTGTTCTGCAGGGCCATGGCGACGCCCGGCCGGGCATTGGCCGCCGCGCAGCCGCAGACGGAATTGACCACGACCAGCGCCGTACCTTCGTGCTCCTCCAACAGCGCGTCCACCTCGTCGGCGGTCTTCAATTCTTCTACGCCCAGGTCCGTCAGTTCCCGGCGCATGGGTTCAACGAGTACGGGATCGTACATGTTGTAGTGCCTCCACGGGTTTTGATGAGCGTCACGATCATTCAGGCGATGATCGTATATTATACCTGCGCGACCCACGATTCAATTCAATTTACTATTAAATGTTAACTTTCGCGGCATCCGGGCGGGCGTCCCGCGGCGTCCTCCGGGCGTCCCGCGGCGGCCGCCGGGCATCCCCTCGGCAGCCCGTGGTGTCCCGTGGCGTCCCCCGGGCGTCCCCTATGCCCGCTCAGCCTGCGACTCCTCGAAAGCGCCCTCCAGAGTGCGGTAGGCCAGGCCGGCCGCGTCGAGGGGGTCGTAATCCTCGCGCTGCTGCACCATCATGCTGACTTCCACGGTAATGTAATCGTCGTATCCCGCCGCCTGCATGGCGTCCAGATACTCTACGTAGTCGAAATCACCCTCGCCGGGGATCAGGAACTCGAAGTCCGGGGCCCGGCCCCGCTGGTCCTTCACGTGGGTGTGCACGGTGTGGGGCGCCAGGGCCGCCACGCTTTCCGCCGTGGGCACGCCGGCCACGTCGAAGTGGCTGATGTCGTAATTGAGCTTCAGGTACTCGGAATCGATCTGATCAAGCAGCCAAAGGGTTCGCTCCACGTCGCAGAGGCAGCAGCCGATGTGGGGCTCCATAGCGATGACCACGCCGTGGCGGGCGCCATGATCCACGAGATCGCCCGTCTCGTTCAGCAGCCGGTCCCGCACGTCGGTCCAGTCCTCTGGCCGGCCGCCGGGCGTGGTGTCCAGGCAGGGCACGAGATGGTCCATGGTCAGGTCCGCGCAGAGTTCCACGGTATCCTTGAGCCGTTTCATGTTGGCGGCGTGCAGGCGCACGTCGGGTTCGAGGAGGCTGGTGTGCCCGGCGATGGCGGGCATCTCCACGCCGTGCTTTGCGAAGAGGCCGCGGATCCGGCGGCGTTCCTCGGCGTCGAGCGTGCCCAGTTCCGTGACATAGCCCGGGATGACGGTGATTTCGATGCCGTCGTATCCCAGGGACGCCAGGTGGGGCACCGCCTCGTCCAATTCGACGGCCGGCATGCCCCAGGTGGAATAGCCGAGTTTCATAAATCTCCGTCCCTGCGACCGCAATGCCGGCCGGCCATGCTGTGACTCATCGCCGCCTCGGGCGTCTCTACTTCAGATGCCCAGGCTGTCGTTGATTTCCTGCTGGTAGCCGTTGGTCTCGTCCGCCATGATCTCGTCCATGGTGACGGCCCTGCCCGCCTGTCCTGATTCCATGATGCCGTAGGAGACGGCGACCGAGCGCATGCCCATGTATCCGTCGACCTCTGGCTGGCGGCCTTCATCGATGGCTTCCGCGAAATCGGCGTACTCGATGGCGATGATCTTGCGGTCCGTTTCCGGGAAGGGGAAACTGTATTTCCACATGCGCTCGCCACCGAACAGCGCCGCGGTCGCCTCGTCCAGGGCGAAGTCCGGTACGAGGTCCAGGAGCGCGTCTCCCTCGATGGTCTTGCCTTCCAGGGCAATGGAAAACGGCTGGCCGGAACGGTCGCCGGGCAGTTCCATCGCCCCGGATGAACCGTATATGCCCCGGTGCCAGAACCCCTTGCCGAAGGTCGCGTGCTCTTCCAGGTACTGGCAGACCGCGCCGCTTTGGAAGGTCAGCGTGGCATATGCCGCGTCTTCGGCGGTCACCTCGAATTCCGCGGGCATCTCCGCCTGCCAGTGCTCGTAGACCCCCGCCGGCGAGTTGCGGGAAGCCGTCGCGGGATCTTTGCCCGCCATGTCGTTGTAGCGGATCTTCTCATGGAGCCGCGTCTGGGCGTAGATGTCCGACACCGGACCCATGAAGTACTCCAGAATGTCCGCGAAGTGAACGCCCACGTCGAGCAGCAGGCCGCTGACGTTCTTCAGGTGCCGCCACACCGTAATCAGCATCTTGTTGCTGCCGCCGGCCGTGTTATGGACCATGTAGCGGGGCGCGCCGATTACGCCGGCGTCCAGCAGGGCCTTGGCGAGACGGTTTACCGGATCGCGGCGGTAGTTCTCGGCGACCGACAGGATGCGCCCGGCCCCGTCCGTGGCTTCGCGCATGAGGCGGCAGGCGCGGACCGTGAGACCCATGGGCTTCTCTGTCATCACGTCCCATCCCCTGGACGCCGCGTCGGCGCACACGGTGTGATGGAAACGCGGATCGGTGCAGATGTCGACGGCCTGCAGGTCGCCGGCGTCCACCTCGTCCAGGCTCGCGACCACCGCGGGACGGATGCCGAAATGGTCTTCGACGTGACCGGCCAGGGATTCGGCGTTCTCCGTCTTCGGGTCGCAGGCCACCACGGGTTCGAACCGGCAGAGGCCCGTACGGTGCAATTCGGCCAGGCCGTAGAGGTGCCGGTGCCCCATGCCGCCGCAGCCCACCAGTCCCAGTCTGATCTTTGACATAATTACTCCAATATGTCTTATCGTCAGTTTGAATGAGGAAACGCGGTGATTCGTACCTTAGCGGGTCAATCGCAACGACTTTTGAAACGACTTATAATATCGTTCGGATCGCGTGCTGTCAAGGCTCCGGAGAAGGCGAAAACCCGCCGGTCCGGCGTATTCCCCGCTTGTTTTTCATGGTCGTATTTATTATATTGGACCGTTATCCGAAACCCGGCGACGCGTTTCGCCGGCCGGGTCGCGTAAGAAGCCAAAAGAATTTGTATAAAAGGATAAGGAAACCATGCTGAGACTGATCATTGCCGCGGCCGCGACGGCGGCGCTCACCGCCTTCACCTGGCAAAAGCGCAGACTGATCCGGGCGATGGCGGAAGAACTGCTCGACAAGGGCATCGAACTGACCGTCAACAACCGGTTCTGGCCCTCGAAGTCCGGTACGGATCTGGACGTGCCGATCGTTTACGTCACCGATGGCGGCTCGAAGTATCACCGGTCCGACTGCCGCTTCCTGAACGGCAATGCCAGGGCCATAGCCGTCGACAAGGCGGAGGAAGAATACGCCCCCTGCGGAACCTGCTGGCCCGCAGCATAAAACTCACAGAACTGCCGGCCGAGAGTCCTCCGCAGTCCGGTGCCCGGTCGGCCCTCACCCCAGCGCCTGCACCAGGTCGCCGATCAGGTCCTCGGCCGCTTCCAGTCCGGGGGACAGGCGGAGCAGGTTGGGTGCCGTTACCGAGCCGGGCCCCTCGATGGACTGCCGGTGCTCGATCAGGCTTTCCACCCCGCCCAGGCTCGTGGCGTTCCGTATCAGCCTGACCTTGCTTGCGACCTGCAGCGCGTCCTCCCGCGTGCCCCTGACCCGCAGGGAAAGCATGCCGCCGTACCCATCCATCTGCCGCGTCGCAACGGCGTGCCCCGGGTGATCGGGCAGGCCGGGATAATCGACGCCCTCGATCCCCGGATGACCGGCCATCGCCGCGGCAATGGCCTCCGCGTTGGCTACGTGGCGCGCCATGCGGCATCCCAGCGATCGCAATCCCCGCAGGACCAGCCAGGCGTTGAAGGGTGAGAGCACGCTGCCGGTGACCGTACGCACTCGTCGGGCCCGTTCGACCCGGTCTCCGCCTTCACGGAACACCAGCGCACCTCCCTGCACGTCGCTGTGGCCGCCGAGGAACTTGGTCATGGAATGCATGACGATGTCGGCGCCGTGTTGCAGGGGACGCTGCATTACCGGCGTGGCGAAGGTGTTGTCCACGGCCAGCCGGGCGCCGGCGGCGTGGGCGATGGCGGCCACCGCGCCGATGTCGATGACGTCCATGGCGGGATTCGACGGGGTCTCCGCCCAGAGCAGCGCTGTTTGGGGCCGCACGGCGCGCCCGACCGCGCCCAGGTCGGTCATGTCCACGTCGCTCACCTCGATGTTCCAGTTCGGCAGGAGTTCCTTGCCGACCGCGCGGGTGACGCTGTACACGTCCCTGTGCATCAGTACGTGGGCGCCCGGCTCGAGCGTCTGCACGCAGCCCGTTACCGCTGCCATGCCCGATGCGTAGACGAGCGACTCCGCACCGTCCTCGATGGCCGACAGGGCCTCTTCCAGCCGGTCCTGACTCGGGTTGCCCATCCGGATGTAGACGTGGTCGTTCGTGGCCTCGCCCTCCGGCGTATGCTCGAAGGTGGTCGAGAGGTGAATGGAAGGCGCGATGGCTCCCGAGCCGGGCTCCAATCCTCCCCCCGCGTGGACCAGCAGGGTGTCTGGCTTCATGGTCTGCTCCCGTTTCGGTAACAAATGGTGACCGGTCCGGCGCGCTGTCCGCGGCAGGCCGGTACTTCGGTCCAACTCGACAGGCCAGCGTGGGCTGTCCGCGGCCGCCGGATCTTTGCTAACCGCCGCAGCACGCTGTCGCATCGGACGAACGCGCCGTTTCGGCAGTGTCGCCGGACTTAAGTTCCGCGCAACAGTCTTCTTCATCCCGCCCGCCGGGTTCATCCAGGTCCCGGTTCAGCACGTAGATCTCCCATTCGCGGCCGTCCGGATCCTCCACCCAGAACTTGTCCTGGTTGGCGTAACAGCAGTCGCAGTCCATCTCTTCACGGGTTTCCAGTCCGGATGTCCTGATCCGCAGCAGGTGCCGCAGAACCGTTTCGTGGTCCCGGACCTCGATGCCGAAATGGTTCGCTCCGTCGCCCGCGGCCTTCCCATCTGCGTACAGGGCCAGGTTCAGTGGGGCGAGGGACGGCAGGAACTTGACGTAACCGGGATGGGTCTTCACGGGATCCTCGCCGAAGAACCTCTTGTAGAATGCGACGCTCCGTTCCAGGTCGCGTACGGGAAACGACAGGTGGATCTTGGGATAACTTGACATGTCTTCCTCCTAAATGGGTATCGGTACTGCGACAACGTCCTTCCAGATAAACCGGTTCCCCGTTTAACGGCCGGTGATTCAACGACCGGCTATTCAGCGACCGGTGAATCAACAACAGGCGGTAAGCAGGCGCACCAGATCGCTTACCCGTTCGGGCCGCACGCGGTAGAAGATATACCGTTCTTCGCGGCGGGACGCCAGCAGATCGGCGCGGCGCAGGACGTCCAGGTGGTGGGAGAGGGTCGCCCAGGGCACGCCGAGCGCCTCCTGCAGGTTCCCGACGGTATCGCCCCCTTCGCCATGGCGGACAAGGTGGTAGAAGATCGCCAGCCTTGTCCGGTGGCTCAGCGCCTTGAACGCTTCGGCGTGTTTCTGTTCGGCCTCGAGTGAGGCAGGAGCGAATTCCGCGTTAATCATTTCCATATTTCTAAAAATATTGTAATGAGGTCCGCGCGTCAATTCTTTTTTCATGCCGCCGCCGGCTCCCGATGAACGCGCGGGGCATCCGGTTCCGACGCTTCCTTTGTACCTTGACAGTCCGGTGGAGGGGGTGCATTTTTTTGGATGGTGTTCCTCTCCGGTTTCCCTGTACAGCAGTGCCAGATCAAGGAAAGGCTGTAGCATGAAACTCACCCTCAGCCACGTCTTTGACACGCCCGGTCCCCATCCCAACGGGCTGCAGGCCACTACCGAGGGTCTTTGGATTCTGGACCAGGGCGACAACCGGATCAGCCTGCACGATTACCGGGACGGCGCGACGCTGCGAATCTTCGACAGTGACTCCGACAGGGGCAGCGGAATTACCCACAGCGGCGTCCACCTCTGGGTGTCGTCGACCTACAGTTGCGAGACCCTGAAGATCGATCCCGGATCCGGCCGGACGCTGGAGCGCTACCCCACGCCGGGCGCGAAGAAAACCGGCGCCCACGGCCTGGAGTGGCGGGACGGGGAACTGTGGATGTCGTCGCCCCCGGACGCCACCATCTACCGCATGGACCCCGACGAATGGACCGTGCTGCAGTCCTTCCCCGCGCCGGGCGACCGGCCCCATGGCATCGCGTGGGATAACGGCAGGCTCTGGTGCGTGGAGACCAATCACCGCGCCCTGTTCCTGTATGACCCCGATACGGGCGAGCAGCTGGACCGGGTGGACGTGGAGGGACCGGAACCGCACGGGTTCACGCTCTGGCAGAATGAAGTCTGGATCGTGGACGCCACGACGGGCGGCGTGTTTCGCGGCACGCGTTCTTAAAAACACGGAACGACCTGAAAACCATAGTAATTTATCGACAGGAACCGATCATGGACAAGGCACGCATAGGATTCATCGGCACGGGGTGGTGGGCGACGGCCAATCACCTGCCGGTGCTCAGGAAACGGGCGGACGAGGCCGGGGACGTGGAATTGTCGGCCGTCTGCCGGCTCGGGACGGATGAGCTGCGCCAGGTGCAGGAGGCCTTCGATGTGCCCTACGGGACGGAAGACTACCGCCGGATGCTGGACGAGGTCGAGCTCGACGGCGTGGTGGTGTCCAGTCCCCATACCCTGCACTTCGAGCATGCCGCCGCGGCGCTGGAGCGCGGGTTGCACGTCATGGTCGAAAAGCCCATGTGCACGAAGAGCGCCGACGCCAGGGAACTGGTCCGGCTGGCGGACGAGAAGGGGCTTCACCTGCTCGTTCCTTATGGGTGGCACCACAAGCCCTACATCCAGGAAGCCAAGCGGCAGCTCGACGCCGGGGTCGTCGGGAACATCGAGTCTGTGCTCTGCCACATGGCCTCGCCCATCCGTGGCCTGCTCCAGGGGCTGGACTTCGACCACGAGGCCAACGGCGGCGGACTCTTCGCGCCCGATCCGGCCACCTGGGCCGATCCCGTGGTGGCCGACGGGGGCTACGGCCACGCGCAGATGTCCCACAGCTTGGGTCTCATGTCCTGGCTCACGGGCCTGATGCCCCGCGAAGTCTTCGCCTTGATGACCGAGGCGAATTCCAGGGTGGAAATGTACGACGCCGTGACGGTCCGCTTCGAGGACGGCGTGATCGGGGCGCTGTCGGGGTCGGGAGACATCCCTGAGGGGCAGATGTTCCAGCTCGACATCCGGATCTTCGGCTCGGAAGGCATGCTGCTGCTCGACGTCGAACGCGCCCGTCTTGCGATCCACCGGCACGACGGGCGGGACCAGGTCTACGACGTGGCCCCCGACGCGGGCGCCTACAGCTGCGAGGGACCGCCGGAGAACTTCGCCGACCTGGTGCTTGGACGGGACGTGGAAAACTATACGCCCGGTGCCGCGGCCATGCGTTCGGTAATGATCCTGGACGCCGCCTACCGGTCGTCGAAGTCCGGCGTCCTGGAACGGGTATGACGCCGCGAGCGACCCGTGAACGGGGCGTCCTAGAGCGCGTGTAACGCCGCACACTTGTTCTTCTTCAATCTATCACTGTTTTATTTACCGGGATGAGTCATGGCCCAATCGGACCTTCCTCGGGTATCCTTCGAGAAGTTCACCCTGCCGAACGGGTTGCAGGTCATCCTGCACGTGGACCGCAAGCTGCCCGTAGTGCACGTCAACCACTGGTTCCACGTGGGCTCCAAGGTGGAACGGCCCGGCCGGACCGGGTTCGCCCACCTCTTCGAACACCTGATGTTCGAGGGGTCGAAGCACGCGCCGGAAGGGTATTTCAAGTACATCGAACAGGCGGGCGGCAACCTGCGGGAAGGCGGCGTCAACGGTACCACGAGCAACGACCGCACCAACTATTTCGCCACCGTGCCCTCGGGCAACCTCGAATACGTGCTCTGGCTGGAGTCGGACCGTGTCGCCACACTGGCGGACGCGCTCACGCGGGAGAACTTCGAGAACCAGCGCGAGGTCGTCCGCAACGAACGGCGACAGACCACGGAGAACCAGCCCTACGGCCGCTGGTACGAGCTGGTCAACGAGCACCTCTACCCCGCCGGCCATCCCTATTCCTGGCCAGTCATCGGCCGCCACGAGGACCTGGAAGCGGCCGGGGTGGACGAGGTGGCCGAGTTCTTCCGGACTTACTACACGCCGAACAACCTGTCGCTGGTCATCGCCGGCGATTTCGACAAAGACTTCGCCCGGGATCGCGTAGCCCACTACTACGGCGCGCTTGAACCGGGTCCGCTCCTTGAGCGACAGCGCCGCTGGGTGCCTGCCCTGGCCGAGGGGAAGATCGTGGAGGTCACCGACCGCGTGCCCCAGGCCCGGGTCCACATGATCTGGCCGGCGCCGCAGCGTTTCGAAGCGGAGGAGACAGCCCTCGACGCGGCCGCGGCCGTACTGGGCGACGGCCTGTCCTCCCGTCTCGAAAAACTGCTGGTCTATGATCGGCGACTGTGCACCGAGGTCAGCGTCTTCAACTACGCCAGGGAGATCGCCGGCCTCTTCGGCGTCATCGCGACCGTCCGGCCGGGCTGCGACGTCCGGGAGGTCGAGGACCTGGTCAACGGCCAGATCGCGAGACTGGCCTCCGGCGGCCCGACCCGGGACGAGGTGGAGCGCGCCCGCACGGTGTGGGAATACCAGTACGTCTCCAGCCTGGAGCGCATCGGCGGTTTCGGCGGCAAGGCCGACCGGTTGAACGAATCGAATACCTACAAGAGCGACCCAGGGTACTTTCACGTCGAGCACGACCGGTTCCGGAACCTGACCGGTTCGAAGATCGCCGAAGCGGTCAAACGGTGGCTGGTCTCCCGCCACGGCCTGACGCTCCGGTACTTCCCCGATACACTGCCGAAGGCGGCGGCCGGGGCGGCCGGGGTGGCCGGGGCAGGCGCGGCAGTGGAACAGGCGGAAGGCGCGGCATCCACGCAGGCGGAGGGCAATGGATCGTCTCAGGCGGCCCCGGATGGCGTCCTCGACCGGTCCGTGGTCCCGGCGCTCGGGTCGGACACGCCCTTTCAGACGCCGGAGGTGCACGAGGACAGGCTGGACAACGGCCTGGAGGTGCTGGTGGTCGAGCACCACGACCTGCCGAAGGTCGCCGTTTCGCTGAACGTGAAGTCCGGGGGCGTGCACGATCCCCCCGACCGGTGCGGGATGGCCCAGCTCATGCTGCAGACCATGGACAAGGGCACACGGGGCTATGGCGCGCTGGACCTCGACGAGGCCCTGAGCCGGCTGGGCACGGTTATCGGCAAATCCATGTATCTCGAATCGGCCCGTATCGGAATGGATGTGCTGACCGACAAGCTCTCCGCGGCCATGGCCCTATTCGCCGACGTCGCACGCAATCCCCTGTTCCCCGAAGAGGAACTGGAGCGGGAACGCCACCGCCACCTGGACCACCTCAAGCAGCAGGCCTCCCATCCCCAGTCCCTCGCCCAGCGGTTGTGCCCCGGACTGGTATTCGGCGAGGATCATCCCTATGGCCGGCCGGTGCAGGGCTACGCGTCTTCCGTCGCCGAAATGTCGCGGTACGAGATTGCCCGGGCCTACGAGGAGAACTGGCGGCCGGATCAGTCCGCTCTGGTGTTCGTGGGCGACATTGCCCGCGACCAGGCGATGAAGCTGGCGGACCAGCGTTTCGGCTCGTGGAAAGGCGACGTCCGGCCCGCGAAGGAAGTGCCGGAACCCTCCCCGGACCGGAAATCGAACCGCATTTACCTGGTGGACCGCCCCGGCGCGCCGCAGACCGTGGTCTGCCAGTTCATCGAAGCGCCGAGCCGCGAAACGCACGACTATCACGCCCTCCGGCTCGTGGACGCGATCTGGGGCGGCGGATTCCAGTCCCGCCTGAACCAGAACCTGCGGGAAGAAAAGGGCTATACCTACGGCGTATCCACTTCACTGGGCCTCCTCGGCGTCTCCGGGTACTGGAAGGTGCAGACGTCGATCCAGGCGGACAAGACCGGCGAGGTCGTGAAGGAACTGATGTCCGAAATGGCGGGACTGGGCGGTGAACGGCCGGTGGGTGAAGAGGAACTCGAGGAGGCGCGCACCGGACGTATCCGCGGTTACGCCCAGCGGTTCGAATCCCTGAGACGCATCGCGGGCAGCATCGGCGCCCTGTGGAGTTCGGAGCGGCCCATGTCGGACATGCGGGACGCGGTGGAGAACCTGCAGTCCGTCAGCCTGGAGGAGGTGCGGTCCACCGCCCGCAAGTACCTCGATGCGCGACGCGCGGGCTACCTGCTCGTGGGCGACGGTTCCAGCATCGAGACGCAACTGTCCGACCGGGGCCTTCCCATTCCGGAGGTATTGGACCCCGAGGCGCAGCCGGCCGCCCGGGCGTCTGACTCAGCCGAGGTGCCGGAGGCCGCGGATCCGGACGTGCTTTAGTCCAGAATCGCTGGCCCGGCGTCCCGAGATTTGGGATATTGTAACGAAGGACCGATGAGACGCCGGCCGCGTGTACCGCCAGACGCCCGGCGAGGAGACCGAAGCTCGCGCGTTCCGACCAGCGCCCGTTGAGGAGAACGACGGCATGAAGGACCACGCCTTCGACGAGAACATCGAGACCGCCTGGACGATTCCGTCTTCCTGGTACACCGATCCGGAGTTCCTGCAGCGGGAATACAAGGACATATTCCGCAGGACGTGGCAACTCGTGGGACGGGCGGACCAGGTGGCCGACGTCGGGGACTATTTCACGGTGGACGTGGCCGGAGAGCCGGTGGTCATTGCCCGGGGGGCCGACGACGTGGTCCGCGCGTTCTTCAACGTGTGCAGGCACCGGGCCGGTCCCGTGGCCCTGGAGCAGGGCAACCGGCGGACCTTCGTCTGCTACTACCACGGGTGGACCTACAACCTGGACGGTTCGCTGCGCCACGCGCCGGAGTTCGAGGAAGTGCAGGCCCTGGACCGCTGCGCCATGGCGCTCAGGCCGGTGCGCGTCAGCCAGTGGGGCCCCTTGCTCTTCGTCAACCTGGACCCGTCCGCGCCGCCCCTGGAGGCCTTCCTGGGCGACATCGGAAAACGTGCCGCCGCCCACAATATCGGCGAGATGAAGTGGGCCAAGCGCCGAGACTACGAAATGGACTGCAACTGGAAGGTGTACGTGGACAACTACCTGGAGGGCTATCATCTGCCGGTCGTGCATCCGGGGCTGTACCGCGAGATCGACTATGACGCCTACCGCGTGGAGCCCTTCCGTTACTATTCCATCCAGCACGCCCCGATCTACGGCCCGGAGAAGAAGGGATACAAGGGACCGCGCCGCTACCTGCCGACGGAGCAGGACCAGGGCGATACGCAGTACTACTGGGTCTTCCCTACGCTCATGCTCAACATCTACCTGGGCCAGATGCAGACCAACCTGGTGGTGCCCCTGGGCCACGACCGCTGCCTGACCATCTTCGAATGGTACCTGTCGCCCGACATGGAACAGGACGTGGAAAACCTGGTGGACTTCGGCGACGAGATCCAGGAAGAGGACATCTTCATCTGCGAGCACGTGCAGCGCGGGCTGCAGTCCGCGTCCTACAACCAGGGCCGGTTCTCCGTCAAGCGGGAGAACGGCGTGCACCACTTCCATTCGCTGATGAACGAGTACATGAACGGCGCGGAATCGAGCTGATCACCCGGTCGCACGGCATCACCTTCCCACGCGACCCGGTTCTTCCCCACACCGCCCCTACCGCGCGTTCCGCCTTCTGAGCCACTCCACGGTCAACAGGAACACCACCGCGAAGACGATGAGGAAGACAGCCACGGCCAGGATGGCGGGACTGATCTCCTCGCGGATGCCCGACCACGTCTGGCGCGGTATGGTCCGCTGCTCGATCCCGCCCATGAAGAGCACCACGACGACCTCGTCGAAGGACGCGGCGAAGGCGAAGATCCCCCCGGAGACTACCCCCGGCGCGATGAGGGGAAGCTGGACGCGGCGGAAGACGGTCAAGGGGCCCGCGCCCATGCTCGCGGCCGCCCGTGAGAGGTTCTCGTCATACCCGGCCAGCGTGGCGGTGACCGTGATCACGACGAATGGCGTGCCCAGGGCGGCGTGGGCGAGGATCAGCCCGAGGTGGGTCTGCGCCAGGCCCAGGTTCGAGTAGAAGAAGAACATCCCCGCGGCCGAAATGATGACGGGCGTGACCATGGGGGAGATCAGCAGCCCCGTGGCGAAGCGGCGGGCCGGCATGGCCGGGTTGGACAGGCCCAGCGCGGCGAGCGTGCCGAGGACCGTGGCGAGTACGGTGGCGGAGACCCCGATGAGCAGGCTGTTCGCCAGCGCCCGCGACCACTCCTCGTCCTCCATGATCTGGCGGTACCAACGCAGGGACCAGGCGTCGGCGTCCAGGCGGAGCATGCCCTCGGTGAAGGTGAAATAGGGTTCGGCGTTGAAGCTCAGCGGCACGATCACGAGGATCGGCGCGATCAGGAAGGCGAAGACGAGCGCACAGAATCCGAGGTACGCCATGCGCCAGAATCCGTGGCCGGCGGTCGTTGTCGTCATCGTCGTCATCAGCCCAGCCTCATCCGTTCGATGCCCACGAGCCGGTCGTAGAGCACGTAAAGCCCCGCCACGCACACCAGCAGGATGCCGCCCAGGGCCGCCGCGAGACTCCAGTTCAGCGACGACTGCATGTGGAAGGCGATCATGTTGGAGATGAGCTGCCCCGTGCTCCCTCCCACCAGGGCCGGTGTGATGTAGTACCCGATGGCGAGGATGAACACGAGCAGGCAGCCGGCGCCCACGCCGGGCAGGGTCTGCGGCCAGTATACGCGCCAGAAGGACTGCCACGGGGTCGCGCCCAGGGACTCCGCCGCGCTCGTCTGCACCCGCGGAATGGCGCTCATGACCGAGTAGAGCGGCAGCACCATGAAGGGAAGCAGCACGTGGGTCATGGCCACGAAGGTACCGGTCATGTTGTAGATCATGGCCAGCCGGCCTTCGTCCCCGATGACGCCCAGGAAGACGAGCATGTCGTTGAGGACGCCCTGGTTCTGCAGGAGCACGATCCACGACGTCGTGCGCACGAGGAGCGAGGTCCAGAAGGGCACGAGGACCAGGATCAGGAGCAGGTTGGCGCGCCGGGGAGTGGCGTGGGCGATCAGCCGCGCGACGGGATAGCCGATGAGCAGGCACAGCACGGTGACGCCCAGGCTCACGAGGAGGGTGCGCCAGAGCAGGAACAGGTAGATCTGCCGGTCCTCGGGCTGGAAGGCGATGGATCCATCGGGATCGCGTTGCAGATCGAGGGCGTTCAGGTAGTGCCGCGACGTATACCGGTCTCCGGCCTCGCGCAATGCACGCCAGGTTCCGGGCTCTCCCCAGGCCGCGTGGATGCCGGTCAGTGCCTCGGACCACGGCCCTTCATCGACGTTCCGCAGCCTCCGGGCGGTGCGCGTAAACGCGCTGCGCAGTCCGGACTGCACCCGGTTGACCCGCGTGGCCACCTGGCCGAGCGTGCGGTCCTCCCGGGCCGCGAGCAGTTCGCGGGCCAGCGTTTCGTAGACCGCTTCGTCCGGCAGGTGCTGGCCGTCCCAGGCACGCAACCACTCGAGGGTCTCGGGGAGGGCGTCGGCGACCACCGGATCGTAGACGCTTCGGACCAGCATGTTCGCCAGGGGCGCGAGAAAGGTCACACCGACGAAGACTAGTAGCGGCAGCACCAGCATTGCCGCGCGCAGCCGGGGGTCGAGCCGCGGACCGGACCGGGGGCCTGACCGGGAGGAGGGCCTGGGGCGGTCGGTCTTTTTCACGGGGATCTCGCTCATCGTGCCAGCCACGTGCTGAAACGCTCATTCATCTCTTCGCCGTTGTCGCTCCACCATTCCCAGTCGTTGTGCAGGGCGCGGGACACGTTTTCAGGGCTGGTCGGCATGTGCGGGTTCATTTGGACGCCGGTTTCCGCATGGGTCGAAATCAGGTTCATGGCGGAGAGGCGCGTGGGACTATAGGAGATGTACCGGCCGACGTCCGCCATGGCCCGCGCCGTATTGGCGAAGCGGACGAATTCCTTCGCCGCCTCCAGGTTCCGCGTGCCCTCCACGATCACGAGGCCCCCCGTGTCCAGGAGCTGCCCGTCCCAAACGATGACGAAGGGCTGTCCCTCCAGGACCTGGGCGTTGAAGATCCGACCATTATACGCCGTGGTCATCACCACTTCGCCGTCGGCCAGCATCTGGGGCGGCTGGGCGCCGGCTTCCCACCAGACGATCCGGTCCTTGACAGCGTCCAGTTTCCGGAAGGCCCGGCGCACGCCCGCTTCGGTGTCCAGCGTGGCGTAGACTTCGTCCACCGCGACGCCGTCGGCCATCAGGGCGAACTCGAGATTCGCCAGCGGGGAGCGGCGCATGCCCCGTCTTCCCGGGAACTTCTCCAGGTCGAAGAAATCGGCGATGGAAGCGGGTTTCGATGTCCCGATCCGCGCGTCGTTGTAGACGACGACCGTCGAGTAGAACAGGTTGGTCGGGCCGCATTCCGTGAGGCCGTCTTCGGATATGTCGTCCACCGCAGGGGTCCCGTCGGCTCCCGGGGCCAGTTCGTCGACATCGATGGGTACGAGGAGGCCTTCGTCGCAGCCCCGGACCATGTCGGGAAGTTCCATGTCGACGACGTCCCAGTACACGTTGCCCACGTCGACCTGGGCCCGGATCTGCGCCAGGCCGCCGTTGTAGTCTTCGATTTGAACGTCGATCTCCGTTTCCCGCTCGAAACGTTCGATGTATCCCTTCTCGCAGGCGCGGGCATATGCGCCGCCCCAGCTCACAAGCGTCAGTGTCCGCTCCTGCGCGGTGGCGTGCCCGCAAAGCAAAAGGACCAGTACAGCCAGGCCCGGAAGCAGGATGCGTCCTACGGCGATCTTTCGTGTCATTCCCCGTCTCCTTCCGGGTCGGGGTCGAGCACCCGGCAGTCGGTCGGCGTCCAGCCGATGAGAATCTTGTCGCCCGCGAGCAGGGCGCCGTGGCCGACGGTGTTGGGTATCTTGATGATAAAATCCGATGTGTGGCATACCGTGACGCGCAGGCGCAGGTAGTCGCCCAGGAACGTGATGTCCTCGATCATGCCCACCAGTTCGTTGGTGTAGAGTCCGGCTTTCGGCGAGACGGCCACCCGCTCGGGGCGGATCGAGAGCGTCGTGTCGTCGCCCACCTGGCAGGGCGCGATGCGGATCGCCTCGATGATCTCGCCTCCCACGAACACTTCGCAGATATCGCCCTCTATGCCCATCACCTTGCCGTGCAGCCGGTTGTTCTCCCCGATGAACCGGGCCACGAAGGAGCGTTGCGGTTCCTCGTAGAGCGTCTCGGGATCGGCCACCTGTTCGACCCTGCCGTCTCGTAGCACGGCGATGCGGTCCGACATGACCATGGCCTCCTGCTGGTCGTGGGTGACGTACACGACCGTGACGCCCAATGTCTTGTGGATGCGGCGGATCTCGTATTGCATTTCCTCGCGAAGCCGGCGGTCCAGCGCGCCGAGGGGTTCGTCCATGAGGACCAGATCGGGATCGAATACCAGGGCGCGGGCGATGGCCACGCGCTGTTGCTGCCCGCCGGAGAGCTGGCCGGGACGTCGGTGCTCGAATCCTACCAGCTGCACCAGTTGCAGGGCCCGTTCCACCCGTTCCCGGCACTGGCCGCGGTCCATGCCGCGGACCTCGAGGGGAAAAGCGAGATTGGCCCCCACCGTCATGTGAGGGAAGAGGGCGTAGTTCTGGAACACCATGCCGATGCCGCGCTTGCGGGGCGGCAGGTTGTGGATGGAGCGACCGTCCACGAGGATCTCGCCGGAGGTGGGCGTCTCGAAGCCGGCCAGCATCATGAGGCAGGTGGTCTTGCCCGAACCGGAAGGTCCCAGGAGGGTGAGGAACTCTCCTTTGCGGATGTCCAGGTCGACACCGTCGACTACCGTGGTCTTTCCGTCATAGCTTTTGCTAACCTTGCGGTACTCGACATAGGACCGGCCGGATCCTTCCATTTAGGCACGCTCCAGGCGGGGAATGAGCCGTTCGAAAACAGGTGGAAACCTTAACCCGCACCGCCCTGCCTGTCAAACCTTTTCCTTTCGACGGCAGGGCCGGGAATGTACCTTATGTCGGTTAGGGTGGACGACGCGCCCGCCGCCGACCCGTCAACCACAGTCACCGGCCGCCTGCCAGGAGAAAGACTGCCCGACCCCATGGAACTTTATATCATCCGCCACGCGGAATCCGAGAACAATGCCCGGCCGCAGGAAGAGCGCACCGACGATCCCTCCCTGTCCGCCCTCGGGTACCGGCAGGCCGAATACCTCGTAAACCGCATCCGCCACCTTCGCCCCACGCGCATTTTCGTCAGTCCGTTCCTTCGCACCCTGGAAACCATCGCCCCCTACATGCGTGAGACGGGTCAGGCCGCGGATGCGTGGATCGACCTCCACGAACAGGGCGGGGTCCAGGCCGGTGTGGGCAACGCGGACTACGAAGGCAGGCCCGGCATGAAGCGCTCTGAAATCGAGCGTGGGTTCCCGGGCGTCCGCCTCGGCGGCGAGTTCGACGAGGAAGGCTGGTGGAAGTGCCGTCCCTGGGAGGACTACGATGCCGCCCAGGCCCGGGCGGAGCGCGTCACCCGCAGGATCCACGACGAGTTCGGTCACACCGGGGAGTGCGTCGTCCTGGTGTCCCACGGGGCGTTCATGCGGTTCCTCGTGGGCGTGATCCTGGACACCCCGGGCATGGGACACGATAGGATCGACTGGTTCGCGAACACCTCCGTCACCCGGTTCATCATCACGCCCACCTATACGCACCTGGCCCTGATGAACTGCGTGCGCCACCTTCCCGAGGCGTGGATCACCGGGGTGGACGCCCACCCGGTCCGGACAGGCGAGTTCGTCGAAGAAGCCGGCGATCGGCGCCGTTGCGCCTGGACCCTCAAAGACCCGATACTGGCCGCCTACCACGACGACGAGTACGGCTTTCCCCTGTCCCGGGACGACGATTTCTTCGAGCGGCTCGTGCTGGAGATCAACCAGGCGGGACTGAGCTGGCTGACGGTGCTGAAGAAGCGTAAGGCGCTGAGGGAGGCCTTCGAGGGGTTCGACGTGGACCGTGTAGCAGCCTATGGCGACGAGGACCGGGCGCGCCTGCTCGGGGACGCCGGTATCATCCGGAACCGGCTCAAGATCGACGCGGCCATCCACAACGCGCGGGTCATCCGGGAGATCCGGGCGGAACATGGATCCTTCGCGGCCTGGCTGAACGACCAGACCTGCACTACGCTGGACGAATGGGTGGCGGTGTTCAGGAAGACCTTCCGCTTCATGGGTCCCGAGATCGTCGGTGAATTCCTCATGAGCACGGGTTATCTACCCATCCACCACGACCCGGAGTGCTTTCTCGCCGGGCAAGGGCACCGTGTGGGCTAGTCTGTGCGCGCGGAGTGATCGGTGGGCCGGACCGGCGATCTGAGCGGTCGGTGCGCCCGGAGCGGCCGGACCGGCGGCCGCCGATCAGCCTTCTCCTTCTTCGTCCTTGAGCAGGTTACGCTCCTTGAGTTCCGACTCCAGCTCGTCGAGACAGGACCGGAAGGATTTCCATGCCTCCGGGGAGACGGTGATGCCCTTCCTGCTGGGCAGGAAATCACCGTCGTTCTCGTAGTAAATCCGGATATCGGCGTACTCGTTGCCGCGGAAGGACGTGATGGTGAAGCGGAACTCTTCCTGGCTGTTCTTCTGGAAACTGGCTACGACCTGGCTGTCCTCGGCCATGTATATACCTCGCAAAGCGGTAAATGGGCGTGCTGGATCACGATGTACACTTATACACCGTATACACGATGCACACCATGACCTTATAACACCGTGTATACAATGAATATCATGACACGATGATCAACATTGACCACCATTGGAAGGCCATGATAAGACCTGTCCCCCCGCCCGTGTCAAGGAAAATTGGCCTTGTCTTTCAATGGCCCGGACCGTACAATCCAATGCACGAGTGCGGTGGCACCCGACGGGCACTCGCGCGGTTCAGTTCGATCACGATTTAAGTATGCAGAGGGTAAAAGCAGGGGGTTTTTGATGGACTGGCGGGATGTATACGCGGACCGCATGGAACTCATTGGAGATACCGCGGTCATCGAGCTGCTCAAGCTGGCGGAACGGCCGGACGTGCTTTCCTTTGCCGGCGGCTTGCCGGACGACGCCACGTTCCCCATGGAGGCGATGAAGGAAGTCGCCGTCCAGGTCTTCGAGAATCACGGCAGCATGTCGCTGCAATACGGTCCGACGGCGGGTTACACGGCCCTGAGGGAGTGGATCGCCGGCCGCATGGGACCCGTCGAAGGCGTGACCGCCACCGTGGACGACATTATCGTCACTACCGGCGGCATCGAGGCCATGGACCTCATCGCCAAGATGCTGCTCAACCCCGGTGACGTCATCGTCGTGGAAGCCCCCACCTACCTGACCGCGTTTTCGGTCTTCCGGTGCTACGACGTGGATTTCGTCGCGGTGGATATCGATGACGAAGGCATGCGCGTGGACCTCCTGGAAGCGCAATTGAGTGAGCTGGAACGCCAGGGCAAGCGGGCAAAGCTGATTTACACCATGCCGACGTTTCAGAACCCGGGCGGCGTGACCATGCCCCTGGAACGGCGACGCAGGCTGGTCGAACTCGCCGACCGGTACAACATCCCCATCCTGGAGGACCACGCCTACGCGGAGCTGTACTTCGAACACGCGCCCCCGCCTTCGCTCAAGGCGCTGAATCCCGACGGTGTGCTGTTCGTCAGCACCTTCTCCAAGATCTTCGGGCCGGGTATCCGCCTCGGCTGGATCGCCGCGCCGCCGCCCGTCATCGCCCAGTTGTGCCAGGCAAAGCTGGGCAGCGACCAGTGTTCCAGCACCCTCGGGCAGCGCATTGTCTACGAATACGGCCGACAGGGACTGATGGACTCCCAGATCGCGCTGTCCAGAGCGCTTTACCAGGCCAAGCGTGACGTCACGCTGGACGCGCTGGCGGAGCACGCCCCGCCCGGCCTGGCCTGGACCCGACCGGACGGCGGATTCTACGTGTGGTTGACCGCACCCGAAGGGATCGACTCCACGGCGATGCTGGCCTGGGCCGTCGAGCATGAGAAGGTGGCCTACGTGGCCGGCCCCTCGTTCTATACCGACGGCCGCGGCGCGAACCAGTTCCGGCTGTGTTACAGCTTCCTCGACCAGTCGCTCATCGGCGAAGGAATCTCCCGGGTGTGCCGCTCGGTGTCGCATCATATCGAACGACGCCATCGCGACCGCATCGGCGTGTAGGGACTCGCTGGGAGCAAATCATGTTCCGGCTCAACGAAGAACACGAGAACAGGTTCCGGGAAGACGGCTACCTGATGGTGGAGAGGCTCTACGACGAGGAGGAAATGGAACTCCTCCTCAACGTGGGCCGTCACGACGGGGAGAAGGCCTCGCTCGTCCGCGCCGCCGAGGATACCGAGGGCCGCGAAAGCAAGCTGTGGCTGACCTCGGACACGGACCGGGAGGACATCTACAACGCCATCTGCCGCGGCCGGCGCTTGGTCGATACGCTGGAGCGGCTCATGGGCGACGAGGTCTACCTGTACCACTACAAGATGATGGTCAAGGAACCCCGTGTCGGCGGTGCGTGGGAGTGGCACCAGGACTACGGGTACTGGTACCACAACCAGGCGCTGTATCCCGACATGGCCAGTTGCTACATCGCGGTGGACCGGGCCCACCGGGGCAACGGCTGCCTCCAGGTCATCCGGGGTTCGCACCGCCTGGGCCGGATCGAACACGGCCGTTACGGCACCCAGGTGGGGGCCGACCCGAAGCGGGTGGAACTCGCGCTGGAACACCTGGACCACGTGTATTGTGAAATGTCGCCCGGCACCGCGTTGTTCTTCCACGCGAACGTGCTGCACCGTTCGGACCCGAACGAGAGCGACGACCCGAGGTGGAGCCTCATCTGCTGCTACAACACCCGGCACAACCCCTGCCAGGACCGTCCCGGTCACCCGTCCTACCGACCCCTGGGCAAGTGGGACGACAGCCAGATCAAGGAGGTGGGACGCAGGCAGTGGGCGGAACTCGCCGCCACCGCCGGACCTGGCGCCTGATCCCCGGCCTGAAGCCGCCGGATCCGCGGCCACAGGTACTCGGCGCAATTCAATCGATTAATAGTTGCAAATTTGAGTTAAATACCCTATACATATAGTACGTATGGCCGACGACCGATGAGTCAGCGCAGTACGTATTTTCCTCTACATTACAAAGCGTCACTTTTTTCATTCCACCACGATGGGATTTCCACGTGAAAGGAACAAAACCATGAAGCGGTTTACATCATACCTGTTGGCCTGTATGGTCGGCGCATTCGGCCTTTACGGCTGCGGCGGGGCCGAAGACGCGGCCATGGAAGAGGCGGCAACCGAAGAGATGGCCATGGACGTTGCCATGATCAACGTCGAGGTCAGCAGCATCAGCGAGGAATTCGCCAACATCAACACGAACGCCACGAGCGATCAGTTGATGGAAGCCGGTTTCGCCGCGGACGGCTGGATTTCGGTGACCCATAACGAACAGACTCTCGTCATGCCCATGGTCACCGATTACGGCGACGTGGCCGAAGGCGCCTGGCTCGCTCGGATGGACGAGGAGTCCGGCACCCTCCAGATCGCCATTAACGGCGGCAACGCCGCGACCGACATCGGTGCCGCGGTGGGCGACATGCTCCACGTCATGGCCGCCGACGCCCCGGCAATGGACGAAGGCGAGATGGGCGAAGGCGAGATGGGCGAAGGCGAAATGGGTGAAGGCGAGATGGGCGAAGGCGAGATGGACGAAGGTGAAGGCGGCATGGACGACGAGGGCGCGGAAGGCGGCGACTCGGATGCGTCCATGGGCGGAGAGGAAGAAGCCACCACGCAGCCTGCCCCGTAAGGTCTTAAGGGCGGCGTGTGCACAGCAACATGCCTTCACGCCCCAACATTCTCTGGTACTGTACGGATCAGCAGCGTTTCGACACCATCGGCGCGCTCGGCAATCCCCATGTAAGCACGCCGACGCTGGACGGGCTGGTGGGGGAAGGTGTCACCTTTACGCACGCCTACTGCCAGAGCCCGATCTGCACGCCCAGCCGGTCGAGCTTCATGACGGGCATGTATCCCGGGCGGATCCACAACACCCGAAACGGCAATGGCGTCTTCGAGAATCCGCCTCCCCTGATTTCCAGACTGCTGGCGGATAGCGGGTATGACTGCGGCCTGGTGGGCAAGTTCCACCTCCAGAGCGCGGGAAAGCGCACGGAACCCCGCATGGACGACGGCTACCGGTACTGGCGCTTCAGCCACGCGCCGCGGGACGACTGGCCGGAAGGGCATGACTACGCCGACTGGGTACGCGAGCGCGGCGGCGATCTCGACGCCCTGCGGGCGAGCGAGGACCGGGTCCCGCCCGAGCTTCACCAGACGACCTGGGTCACCGAGTGCGCCCTGGAGTTCATCACCGAGCGCCGGGCGCCCGACAAGCCCTGGATGCTGACGCTCAACCCCTACGATCCCCACCCGCCGTTTATCCCGCCCCGCGTCTACGCCGACCTGTTCGATCCGGCCGATATGCCCGGTCCCCACTTCCGCCCGAGTGACCTGACCCAGCAGGATGAACTCCGGGACGTGTTCTTCCAGTCGGAGGCCCGGCACCCGGAGACCTTCGACGGCAAGAAGCAGCAGGCCCTTTACTACGCTATGATCAAGCAGATCGACGATCAGTTCGCCCTTATCCTGGGCGAGCTCGAACGCACCGGGCAGCGGGAGAACACCGTAATCATCTTCACCAGCGACCATGGCGAATGCCTGGGGGACCACGGGCTACTGTGGAAGGGCTGCCGGTTCTACGAAGGCCTGGTGCGCGTACCCCTGATCTTCTCCCACCCCGGCCACATGAAGTCGGATCTCCGGAGCGACGCGCTGGTCGAACTGATCGACATGTCGGCGACCATGCTGGATATCGCCGACGTATCCGTGCCCGAGGATTTCCAGGGCCGCAGCCTGCTGCCCATCCTGGACGGCACGGTGGACCCGGGGTACAACCGGTCCTTCGTCCGCAGCGAGTATTTCGACGCCGTCTCCAACGATACGCAAGACTATGCCACCATGTACCGGAACGAAAGGTACAAGCTGGTGATGTACCATTCCCACGGCAAGGGCGAGCTCTACGACCTGGCCAGGGATCCCTGGGAGTTCGAGAACCTGTGGGACAATCCCGACTACAAAGATTTACGGAGCCACCTGTCCCTGGAGGCCTTCAACGCCACCATGATCCAGGACATCGATCCGGGGGGCTCCCTGATCGCCGGCACGTGACCGCACGTGATGCCGCGGGCTCCGGTTGCCGCTTCTCGAACCTGCACGTGACCGCCGCGCACCTGATGAACCCGCTCCGGAGGACACCGGATGATCGTCGACAGAACCCGGCTGGAAGATATGGAGGAACGCACGCTCGCTCCCTATGCCGTGAAGAGCAGCGCGAGCCGGGGCCGCAGGCATCCCGAGGAGGAGGCGCCGTGGCGGACGCCCTTCCAGCGGGACCGCGACCGGATTGTGCATTCCAAGTCCTTCCGCCGGCTCGAATACAAGACCCAGGTCTTCGTGTACCACGAGGGCGATCACTACCGGACGCGCCTCACGCACACCATGGAGACGGCGGGCGTTTCCGAAACGATCGCGCGGAACCTCGGCGCCAACCAGGACCTGGCGGCCGCCATTGCCCTGGCCCACGACCTGGGTCATCCCCCCTTCGGCCACTGCGGCGAGGATGCCCTCGACGTCCTGATGAAGCACTGCGGAGGGTTCCAGCACAACCGGCAGAGCCTGCGCATCATCGATCTGCTCGAATGGCGCTATCCGTCCTTCCAGGGCCTCAACCTGACCTGGGAGACGCGCGAGGGCATCGCGAAGCACAACGCCCCGCACGGCTTCGACGAGGAGGATTTCCAGCCCGGAAAGTTCGCCTCGGTGGAGGCCCAGATCGCCAACGTCGCCGACGAGATCGCCTACAACTCGCATGACCTGGACGACGGCGTGAGCGCGGGCATACTCAGCCTGGACCAGCTCACCGGCCTGGAGATCTGGGACGGGGCGATCCGCGAGGAGGTGGAGAAGGTCCGGGACCTCGACCCCACGCGCAAGCGGTACCGGATCATCCGCGCGCTGATCAACCAGATGATCATGGACGTGGTCCGGACGACCCACGAGAACCTGGAACGCCACGGCGTGAAGTCGCCGGACGAAGTGCGCACGCTCGACGTCCCCGTGGTGGACTACAGCCCGTCCATGGCCGGGAAGAACAGGCAGCTCCGCGCATTCCTGATGGAGAACTTCTACCGGCACTACCGGCTGATCCGCATGTCCCGCAAGGCGACCCGGTTCATCGAAAGCCTCTTCAAAGAATACACCGCCGACCCGCGGCAGCTTCCCCCGGCCGGCGTTCCGCACGGCGAGGACGAGCCGCTCGAGCGCCGGGTATGCGACTACATCGCGGGGATGACGGACCGTTACGCCCTGCGGGAATACGAGCGTCTCTTCGATCCCTACGAGCGCGTCTGACCCTGATTTTACTTGATTTTCGAGGTGAATTACCTATCTTAAACGCGGCGGCAATCGGGGAAAACGCCCGGTCGGCCGCCGGTCCGATTGGGGGGTCGTTCAAGGGTAGGACACATGGCTCTGGACCATGGAATCGGGGTTCGAATCCCTGCCCCCCAGTGCGCATACCCGCCGGAAAGGCAGGATGTGGGCAGCGCGCCGACCTATTCGTGCTGCGGCAGCATCGCGGCCCGACGGCTTGACGCCAGCGGGTGAAAGGCGTATCTTTACCGATGCAATGTGGCGGTATCGTCTAGTGGTTAGGACGGGTGGTTCTCAGCCATCAAACCGGGGTTCGATTCCCCGTACCGCTATGTAACTTGAGTTCCGGTCGATCGCCGATAGTGCCGGCACAATCCCCGAAAAGCCTTTGAACAAGGGCATTTCGGGGTTTTTTGTATGCACGGAGGTCTTCCTGAATATGCGATGGAAATACAGCCCGGCAGGTGCAAGCGAATAAAACCGTGCGAGGCATGCTAAGCCGATTAACCTTCAAGATACCATTTCAAGATACCACAGGATCGCGAATACGATGGCGCTGAATACAACCACGCCGGTCAGCACCACGGTAAGGATAAACGACTTCGTGGCGACTTGATTCAGCTTCTCCTCTACCTTCCCCAGCCGTACCCATATGCTTTCGGCCCCGTGGTACAGATCCCCTTCGATGCGATTGATGGACCGCTTGATTTCCGTGGTGGAATTTCCCTGCTTGCCACGCGATGTCTTATCTTTGTTCTCGCTCATGTATTTACCTTGTCTTGCGGTTTATCCTTCTGTTCACTGTCATCCCCTGGTCAGGATTTCGGCGCATAAGACGATCAGGCCAAAGGTTCCCAGTAATGTCAGAATGAGCCAGATGATGAACCAGGCCCGCAGCAGATTCCGGATGCTCTCCAGGATGGTCAATTCCGTGTCCGGAAGCTTGAGATCCCTACCCATCTGCCTTTCTCCATGCGATGCATACCATATCACGCATTGATGAACGCCTTGAAGAACCGATGATTATCCGGTCTTTCCAAAATAGTGATTTGACAGTCGCTTACACATGAAAAAAAGTTCAATATATGCTATTAACGTGAATATCGGAATAAAAAATGTGATATTTCGTGATTTAGTATAAAAACCGCCTACGGGAAAAGGCGGACACGATCATTTCGCGACTATGATCGGCCGTAGCGAAGGCTGTGTTCAGGCGACGGCCCACTGAATAAGAAACGAACCCGGGTCGTTGTGAGGCGGACCGCGAGATGACCGCTTAGTTCAACGCTTCCGATTCATAGGGAAGTACATTGGGCGGCGTGCCATCCAGGTCGCCTTCTATACCGATAGTCGGCAACACGATCTGCAATCTCGTGGTTTTGTTGCGTTTTTTAGCGTAAGGATCGGATGTGCAGGATACCTTGCGGATGGACCCCGGTATGCTCGGTCGGTCGCTCGGCCGGTCGCTCGACTTCTACTGGGGAGAGGACCGCGAGCTCGCAAGAAAACGACCGGAACATCGCCCGGAATTGGATTGGTGCGAATTGGGGGTAGAAGGAACGGTCAGGCTGAACGTGGGTTGGTGGTAGGCTTGATGTGGGCCAGACGTGGGATAGATTAAGACTGATCGCTGGGTGGATCAGCCTAAAGGTAGGGTAGATCTGAGGCAATATGGGGAAACGAACCGGAATCTGTAATAGCGCGGCGGATCTGGCGCCGCACCATTAACTGGAAGCGGCGGCAGTCGATGCGGCGTCGTCGTTCGTCCGAAGCTCTTCTTCCGTACACCAGATCAGTTCGAGCGACTGGACCACTTTTTCGAACTGTTCCAGGTCCCACTGGTCGGAAGCCTTCAGGGCCCTGGCCTTGATGTGCTCCCAGAACATATCGGTCGCCACCCGGCCGTTCTTGGTAAGTTCACACTTTACGACTCTCCGGTCGTTCGGGTCCGAATCCCGCTGAACCAACTGCTTCTTCACCAGGCGGTCCACGATGGTCGTGGTTGTGGAAAGGCCGCTGCCCAGGGAGCCGGCCAACTGGCCCATCCTGAGCGGACCTGCGTGCTCGAGCAGGATCAGTGTCTTGACCTGGGGCACGGTCATGTCCAGCCCCTGCCACTCATCCAGTCTTGCGATGTACGTCAAACGACACAGGTTTCTCACCACGGACACATAGCGATCGGAAAGCTCTCTCAGATTGTTGATCTGCACGATCTCTCACCTTCGTTAAATCACCGGCTCATACGAGGAAACAGGGAACGTCATCCGCTATCAACGTGATACGCAATTCTACGCAACAAACAGTGCTTCTGTCAAGCAATATCAGGCAATTCGTGCAATCTGCAGGGTGGGTTTGTGATGGAAAAATCACACCGGTTACGGAAACCGGAACATATCCAATAATACTAAACAACAACAATAATAAATGAAATAAAGTTATGATTTATATCAGTATTCGGTAATAACAAACATCACTATCCGACTTTTAATCGTTACAATTGCGCTCTAAACGTGTACTTAGTAATTGTTGTTGCACAAAAGTATCTTTGTAATCATACTCTTAAATGAACAATTAAAACAATTAACGAAAATTACAGTAAACCATATATTGAACAAAAACAGGTCTTTGTCTAACCCTGTGTATTCTGCCTGAAAATTTTGTGAATTGTGCAATAATACTGACAACCCGATTAATGGCGGCAACTTGTTCATGGGTATTACTCCATGTAAATGAAGCGGCCGCCGGCCGTGCCATTTAAGGTCAGTAGACAAGAAGCCCCGGGCCCTGTGAAACGGCCGGGGCTTCTCGCTGGGAATAGAAAGACCTGAGGGCATTTGTCCGCGAGTTGATGGACACTGTGGACAGGATGGCACAGCAAAACGGCAAAGGGATACTGCGCAACTAACCTCCTTATTCACCCCGCCGGCAGGAAAAGATATGTACTCCTTTCTCCGCAATAGATATCCACACGTTATCCACGCCTGATTCACTCTCCACTCCGTAAGTTATCCACATTTTGTACACACGTTGGCTGCAAGCTGCTATCGCGGCCTGAACTGGTCGGCCAGCTTCTCCGCCCAGGCCCGGTTCGCGTCGATCGTTCGGCCGGCGTTGTGCGGCGTATGCACGACGTTGTGGCGCCCGAGCAGCGGATCCCCGAGGGGCAGGGGTTCTATGTCCCACACGTCCGCCGCCAGGCTCAGCTCGTCGGCCAGGACCCGCCGCCGGACCGCTTCCATGTCGCAAATCAGAGCCCGGGTCACCAGCACCACGAGACACCCGCGGGGCAGGGCGTCGATGTGTTCGGCTTCGACCAGGCCGTGCGTGGATTCGGTCAGCGGCACCATGGGCGCGAACACCTCCGCATCCGAGACCAGTTGGTCCAGGTGGTAGATCCGGCGCGTGCCGGCGCGGTGAAAGCCCGGTTCGGTGGCGTAGGGGTCCCAGGCCGCCACGTCGGCGCCCAGCATGGACGCGAAGCTAGCGTACCGGCTGGCGATGTTGCCGGCCCCCACGATCCGCACCCGCTTACCGGCCAGCGTGCCGCTCGCGAAGGCGGGATCGTCACCGAACTGCTGGCCCCGCGTCCCTGGCCGGCCCCGTCCGCCGGGAGGCTCGTAGTCCCACGGCCCCTGACCGTCGATGATCTCCCGGTGCAACTGGGGGATCCGCCGTAAACCGCACAGCGTCAGCGCCAGCCCGAATTCCGCCACGGACTGCGACCAGAACCCCTCGCTCGGATGGTCGTAGACGGCGACGCCGGCTTCGGTCAGGTACGTGCCGCATGCCTCGTCCAGCCCCCGGTCGTAGGCGGCTTGAAAAGTCGCTTCCTCCAGCGCACCGAACTTCCTTAGACATTCAATGGTCACCGCCATGCCGAGGGTGGCCAGCCGTGTCACGTTTCCCGCAAGTTCCGCAAATCCCGCGTCCGCCACGACCTCGCCCAGGGGCCGGTCGTCCCCGTGCGCCGGGCGTATGAGTTCGGCTTCGGGCCAGAGGGTATGGAAATGGTCCGCGGCAAAGGGCCATACCCCGTCGAAGTCTGGATGAACGACGATCAGATCGCCCATGTGGATATCCTCCGAGGTGAGAAAAACAAAATAAGTCACGAGAATGCGAAAATTACGGGCGACTAATCACTATATAGCCGGCATTCATCGAGGTGGCAACGGCAAGAGGATGACCAGCATGGTTATCCTTGAACAATCCACAACGGAGGTTTAAATTGAATAAACCACAAGTACCGGATCACACCGACGACTTCGATCACAGGATATCGGCCCTGGAGTCGGACATGGACACGATCAAATCGAATTTCGAGGGCCTGACCGCCACGCTGCAGAAATCGTTTGCCAAGGTCGAAGAAGATATTCAGGGTGTCCGGGATTTGATTGCAAAGGTAATCGTACATACCAATGAACGATTCAGATCCATGGACGACAAGATACAGTCCATGGATGCCAGGATACAATCCACTCGCGATGACCTGCAGAAAAGCTTCAGGGATGATCTGCGCGATTTCCGCAGGGAAATCAAAGAGGATGTACGAGAAATCAAAGAGGATGTTAAAGAGGATGTAAGGAACAGCGTCAACGGGTTACGGTGGACCGTTGGAATCATCGTTGCACTCGCTGTAGCGGTGATGAAATTGTTGCCGTAAGCAGATTTGGAATTTTCGACGCTGGTGATGCCCGCTCGACTCGGGTGTCGCCCGTTCGATCCGGTTTCGCTCGTCCGATTCGAGTACCGCCCGTTCGAACCGGGTACGCCCGTTTTCTCAGATGTGACATGAAATGATGCGTGACCTTTGCATACTTGCGGGAAGATGGCTTGTCTTCGCCCTGCTTCCCCTGACGCTGTCCGGATCAGTCTTCGCACAGCCCATTGAACAGATGCGATCCGACCACTTGCTGAAAGTAGACCTGCTCTACATAGGCGCCCATCCCGATGATGAAAGCGGGGTCACGGCCACTTTCGCGCGCGAGGTCCTCGACGGCGGCGCGAAGGCGGGTATCGTGCTCATCACGCGCGGCGAGGGTGGCGGCAACGCCATCGGCCGGGAGCTCGGACCCTCGCTGGGCATACTTCGCGAGGCCGAGATCCGACGGTCCGCCGCCGAGTACGGAGTGGACCTGGTCTACTTCCTGGACAAGACCGATTTCTTCTACACGCTTAGCGACCAGGCCACCTTCGACGTGTGGGGCTACGAGGACACGCTGGGCAGGGTCGTGCGGATGGTCCGCCTGCTCCGTCCGGAAGTCATCGTGACCATGTGGCCCGGCCCGGGCACCCACGGCCATCACCAGGTGGCGGCCCGGCTTGCCACGGAGGCCTTCACCGCCGCGGCCGATCCCGAACAGTTTCCGGCGCAGATCGAGGACGAGTATCTGCGCACGTGGCAGCCGGCGAAACTGTACTACAATGCCCGGCGGCTTGGTGCCGTCTTCATACCCACGGGCGACATCTCGCCCAGCCGCTTCATGAGCTACGCGGAGATCAAGTCCCTGGCCCTGCGCAACTTCCGGTCGCAGGGTTTCGACCGAAGAGCCACGGTGCCGCCGCGCGGTGCCGGGGCGGAGGCGTTCATGCTGGTCA
The DNA here is from genome assembly GCA_009841265.1 of Gemmatimonadota bacterium. NCBI lineage: Bacteria > Pseudomonadati > Gemmatimonadota > Gemmatimonadota bacterium. The sequence goes on from VXMB01000007.1 coordinate 595,704, forward strand.
AGTCTCTCGTGCCGCCTTCGCCGAAAGGCCTCAAGACCCTCCTTGGCGGTCTGGAGGGCCCGCGCGATCCCGGCATCGCTCTGGGTCCGCCGCCTTCGACGGAACCGCTGTCCATTGGCATGGTGCCCCGTTCGGACATCGTCCGCTACCGCCGCTGGGCCGAAGCACACCAGGTATCATGGGTCGCGGACCTGTTGCCCGCCGCGCTGTCCATCGGATCGGGCATGACCGGTGCCCTGGAGGCGAGGGTCGTCAGCCGGATCCCCGAAGGCGCATCGGGCCGGGTAAGGCTCGATCTTCCCGAAGGGTGGGCGGGCGGCCCCCTGCAGGCGGACTACGAGGTACCGGGACGCGGCGAGACGACGGTCTCCTTCACCGTACGCGTGCCGGATGATGTCGTGCAGGGCAGCTACCCGGTGCGGCTGTCGGCCGACCAGGCGGAAGGTTCGGGTCCGGCCGGCCAGACCGTTGACGGCAGCGGCATGATCGACGTGCTGCCGGTCATGGATCTCGCGCCCGCGGCGGGTCCCGTGGAGATCGACGGTGATCTCGCAGACTGGGCGGGGATCGAGCCCCATGCCATCCCGTCGGACCACATCTGGTCGGGTTCCCTGCCGGGTGGCGACGACGACTGCAGCGCGGTCTTCCGCGCAGCCTACGACCAGACGAACCTGTACGTCGCCGTGGACGTGCGGGACGACGCGGTGGTCTGCAACATCGCGCCGGACGACATCAAGGGCCACTGGCGGTCCGATGCTGTGGAAATCTGCGTCGACCCCTCCGGCCGGAGCGACAACACGCTGTCGGTCTTCAAGGCGGGCATCTTTCCCGGCACCACGGCGGGACGCGAACCCAGGGCGGCAAGGGACGCCGACGCGCATCAGGGTGTGATCGAGAAGACGGCGCCGGGCATGCGGGTGGCGTCCAGGTTCGCCGCGACCGGCTACGTGATCGAGACCGCCATCCCCTGGGCCGACATGCCGGGTGGCGCGCCGCCGCAGATTGGCGAGACCATCGGCTTCAACGTGGTGATCTACGACGGCGACGAGACCGATGCCGGTCCCGGGGCCAACATCGGCAAGGCCCGCCTGGCCTGGTCCTACCGACCGTCCGCCCAGGCCCTGCCTTACTACTACGGCCGGGCCGTGGTCCGGTAGGCCGCCCATTCGACTGGCCGCCCATTCGACTGGGCGCCCATTCGACAGGCCGCCCATTCGATTGGCCGCCCGCCCACCGAGAAGGGAATCGCATTGAACCGCGACGACGCGCTCGCATTGCTGCACGAACACACGAAGACGGACAGCCTGCGGAAGCACGCCCTGGGCGTGGAGGCCGCCATGCGCCACTACGCCAGGAAGTACGTCGAGGACGAGGAGAAATGGGGCATCGTGGGCCTGCTGCACGACTTCGACTACGAAGCCACGCCCGACCCCGAGGACCATCCCATGCGCGGGGCGAAAATCCTGGAGGAGCAGGGCTATCCCGAGGACGTCATCTACGCCATCAAGTCCCACGCCACCTACCTCGGCCTCGAACGGCGCAGCCTGATGGACAAGACGCTCTTCGCCGTGGATGAACTCGTGGGGTTCATCACCGCGGTCGCCCTCGTGCGTCCCTCCGGAAGCGTGCACGAGGTGAGGGTGAAATCCGTGCGCAAGAAGATGAAGGCCATCGCCTTCGCCCGGGCCGTTTCCCGCGAGGACATCGTCGAAGGGGCCGAAAGTCTCGGCCTCGATCTGGGCGATCACATCGCCAACGTCATCGAGGCCATGCAGGGCGAAGCCGCCGCGCTGGGTCTCGCCGGTTCCTAGCCGGCTTCCGGCCTGCTCCTAGCCTGCCGTGGACCGTTCCTCTCCAGCCGGTCAGACTGCCCATATACCCACAATAGTTTTTTTCTTACGAGATATCCGAACTCGATTTCGGCTATTCATTATACAAGGGGTCTGCAACCTGAGGGATTGTACACCCGGTTCTTCAGTCTATTTACCGTCACCATCATGGAGAAACGATGGAACGTAAGGATTGGGTAATGCTCGGTGGTTTTGTCGGAACGATTTTGACGATCATTGTCGTCTTCTTCGCTGGATTGCAGACCATGAACAGTCGTTTCGAGGCGGTAGATCGTCGTTTCGAGGCGGTAGATCGTCGTTTCGTGGCGATTGAAAACCGACTGTTATCTATTGAGGAACATCTCAGGGGTTCCGATGCTTCCATTGATGACGCCGCATCGGCCAATAGGGAGTCAATACCGTAGTTTCATCCTGTTGAACAAGATCGTAGACCTGGAGGCTAAAATTGACTGCAACATCCCGTGACAACTGGACATTCGGCGCACAGATTGCAACCGCAGTCGGGATGTTCCTGGTGACACTCGGAATCCTCTTTATCGCGACGCTCACTTACCTGGATCGGGAAGACAAGGAGTTCAGGGATGAGGTAAGATCGGAGCTGAAGGAGATGCGCACCGAGTTTGTCGCTCTGCGTACCGAGTTCTCATCCATGAGATCCGAGATACATGATATGAATACGCGTCTCGGACGGGTTGAAGGTTACCTGAGGGTGTCCGGAGGGGATTGATTCGATCCCCTGATTGGCCATCCACACCGTGGGGCCACTGCCCCAAACCCGTTGACGTCCGGGTGATTTAGGTGTAGTTTTCAGGGTCCGTTCAGCCACCCTTCTACCCGTTTGTAACGCGGACTTACCGGTCATGGATGCTGGCAAGGAATCCCTTGAAACGGCCCGGAAAGCATGGGAAGAGCAGAAGTTGAAGCCGGCGCTGGAGCGGCTGCCCGAACGCAGCGACCGTTTCGAGACCGGCTCCGGCATTCCCGTGAAGCGGCTGTACACGCCCGAGGACACGGCAAACATCGATCCGGATGCCGATATCGGAATGCCGGGGGAGTATCCCTTTACGCGGGGCATCCGCCCGACCATGTACCGCGGTCGGCTCTGGACGATGCGGCAATACGCGGGATTCGGTTCGGCCGAAGAGACCAACGCCCGTTACCGGTACCTCCTGTCCCAGGGCCAGACCGGGCTTTCCGTGGCCTTCGACCTGCCCACCCAGATCGGCTATGATTCCGATCATCCCGTGGTGGCCGGGGAGGTTGGCCGCACGGGCGTGGCGATATCCACGATCGACGACATGCGGACCCTCTTCGATGAAATCCCGCAGGAGTCGGTCAGCACTTCACTCACCATCAACGCCACGGCCACGGTGCTTGTGGCGCTCTACGCGGCCGTGGCCGAAGAGCGCGGCGTACCGCTGGAGCGGCTCGCGGGTACGGTCCAGAACGACATCCTGAAGGAATACATCGCGCGGGGCACCTTCATCTACCCGCCTGGTCCCTCCCTGCGCCTGGCCACCGACCTGATCCGGTTCTGCGCCGGCAGCATGCCGAAATGGAACCCTATCAGCATCAGCGGGTACCACATAAGGGAAGCGGGCGCCACGGCCGTGCAGGAGGTCGCCTTCACCCTCGCCAACGGGCTGGGGTACGTGAAGGCGGTCACGGACGCCGGGATGGACGTGGACGCCTTCGCGCCCCAGCTCTCCTTCTTCTTCAACGCCCACAACCAGTTCTTCGAAGAGGTGGCCAAGTTCCGCGCGGCCCGGCGGCTCTGGGCCCGGCTCATGCGGGAAAGGGTGGGGGCGAAGAACCCCCGGTCCTGGCAGCTCAGGTTTCACACACAGACCGGCGGATCGACGCTGACCGCGCAGCAGCCGGAGAACAACGTCGTGCGGGTGGCGCTGCAGGCCCTGGCGGCGGTGTGCGGCGGCACACAGTCCCTCCATACCAACAGTCTCGACGAAGCGCTCGCCCTGCCCTCCGAATCGGCGGCGACCCTGGCCCTGAGGACGCAGCAGGTCATCGCCCACGAGACCGGGGCGGCCGACACGGTGGACCCCTTTGCCGGGTCCTATTTCGTGGAAGCGCTGACCGGCGAGATCGAGGCGGCGGCGAGGGCGCATCTGGAACGCATCGACGGTTACGGCGGCGCCCTGGGGGCCATCGAGGCGGGTTATCCCCAGGAGGAGATCAGCCGCAGCGCCTATGCCTGCCAGATGGCCGTCGAACGGGAAGAACAAGTCATCGTGGGGGTGAACCGCTTTACCGGCGATGATGAGGAGGGGCCGGCGCCTTTTCCAATCGATCCCGCCATCGAAGCACGCCAGGTGGAACGGGTGCGCGCTTTCAGGAAGGAGCGGGACGGGCGGGCCTCGGCACGGGCGCTCGAGGCGCTCGAATCGTCGGCCCGCACGCAGGACAACCTGATGCCGCTGATCATCGATGCCGTGCGCGGGCGGGCCACCCTGGGCGAGATCTGCGATACGCTCCGCGACGTCTTCGGAGAATACCGGCGCCCAGAGCGGTTTTGAGCCACGGCCGTGTCGCGACGCCGGCGCGTCCCGAGCGGTTTTGAGCCACGGCCGTGTCGCGACGCCGGCGCGTCCCGAGCGGTTTTTAGCCACGGCCGTGTCGCGACGCCGGCGCGTCCCGAGCGGTTTTAAGGCGGCCCGCTACACTGCCGGCCACATGAAGGAGATGTCGAATACCATGTCGAAGGACCTGCCTGAAAAGTCCGCCCGCGTCGCCCACATCGGGATCGCCGTGCGCGATCTGGACGAAGCGCTTCGCCTGTACCACGAGGCCCTCGGGCTGCCGCTGCTCGGCCGGGAGTCCGTGGAGAGCGACGGCGTCAACGTGGCCTTCCTTCCCGCTGGAGACACCGAGCTGGAGCTCTTGGAGGCGACGGCCCCGGAGAGTCCGGTGGCCCGTTTCATCGAGAAGCACGGGGAGGGCATCCACCATATCGCCCTGGAAGTCGACGACGTGGCGGAATCGCTGAAGAACTTGCGCGACCGCGGGTACCGGCTGATCGACGAGGAACCGCGCATCGGGGCGGGAGGCGTCCGGGTCGCCTTCGTGCATCCACGGAGCACAAGCGGCGTACTGATCGAACTGTGTGAGAAGGGCGGGGACGGCAGGCCGCGACAGCCGTAACTTTTACTTGACAACGTGCGACAGCCTTTCTTATTTAGTTAGAATTGAAACTACAGGTTGAAGTTATGTACAACAATGTCCGTTAGCGCCCGCTCGGTGGATTCCGTTTCACCCGCGTATGATCCGTATTACGTCATTTCGGCAGGCACTCGGCTACGTGGTCGCGCTGGCGATGTGCGTATCCGGCGTACTGGTCCTGACCGGCACTATCCTGCGGGTGTTCATTCAGACGGAACAATTGAGACTGGTTTTCGGCAGCGTGCTCATTCTCTATGGGATCTTCCGGTTCGTGTCCGCCTATTTCACGGATAAGCGGAACGAGGAGACCCGCTCCATCCTTGAGGACGATTCATGGCGAGGTTCGGGGTCCACTTCCGGTTAGCGTTTTCCGGTGCGGCCCTGTTGTTTTTCATGACGGGCTGCGGCCAACCCGACGAAACGGCCACCCGGGGTTACCTCAAGGTGTCCAGCGCCGAGGTCGCCTTCCCGTACATCGAGAGTTCTGCGGTCAAGTACGCGCAGGTCTACAACGAAGCCTTCGTCGATGTGGGCAAGACGACCTCCCGTGAAGCGCTGGTCGACCTTTCCGAGGGACGAAGCCGCCTGGCGGTGTTATCCCGTGAACCCAACGAATCCGAGGTCGAAGCGCTCTCGGCCGGCGAAGCGGACTTCATTACACGGACCGTCGCCCACGACGCGCTGGCGGTTATCGTCCACGGCGACAATCCCGTCGAAGACCTGACGGTGGGGCAGTTGCGGGACATCTACACCGGGAAGATCACCAACTGGCGTGAACTGGGGGGGAAGGACATGGCGATCCGCCCCCTGGTCCGCGATCGGAATTCCGGCACGTACGAGGTCTTCGAGGACGTGGTGCTCGAAGGCGCGGAATACGGCGCCAACGTGTATCCCTGCAGCACGATGGCCGCTCTGGCAAGCATCGCGGGCGCCTATCCCGGCACGATCGGGATCACGGGGCTTCTGATCACGAACGACGTCCAGACGATGGCCTATTACAAGACGATCCGGATCGCCGAGGATGAAGGCGGTCCCTATCTGCTGCCCACGCAGCATAAGTTGCTTCAGGAGTTGTATCCGCTCCGGCGGCCCCTGGTGCTGTGCTACTTCAAGCGGTCGTCGCTGGAAGTCAACCTGGTATCTGGATTCGTAACCTTTCTCACGGCGGTCAAGGGACAGCAGATCGCCATAGACGAAGGCGTCGTGCCGGCGACCATGCCGGTCCGGACGGTCAAACTGCAGTAACAAGGCTCGCAAGAGCATCGGGAGGTATCCAACATGTGGATCGCAGGTGTGAACCGCAGGATAGGCAAAAGCGCTCTGTTCGTACTCGGCGCGCTGCTGCTGGCCGGCCTGGCCGGTACGCCGGCCGTGGCAGGCGCGCAGAGCGTGGATGCCGCCCGGGCGGTCTACGACAGCGGGAATTACGACGATACCGTTGCCATACTCCGGGACGTACTCAGCAACGGGAAGAAGAACACGGACGCCCACTACCTGCTCGGCCTGGCGCTCAAGCGGCAGGGCCACCTCGACGAGGCGTACTCCGAATTCCTGATCGCCGTCGACCAGCAGAAGAAGAACCACGACGCCCGCTTCGAACTGAGCCTGCAGGAGATCCGCACGGGCCGGTTCGAGGACGCGCAGAAGTCGATCGAGGAAGGCCTGAAGCGCACCAAGGATAAGGACGCGCGGTTCTTCTACGCCCAGGGCCAACTTGCCATCGCGCAGGAGGATCTGCGTACCGCCGAGGTGCAATTTACCAGGGCGCGCAGCATCGATGCGCAGAACCCGCTGTACGTACGGGGATTGGGTGACGTCTACGAGGCGCGGAACGTCTGGGGACTGGCGATTACCAACTACCGGCAGGCCCTCGCCATGCAGCCCGATTCCCCGGACGCCGCCATGATCCACTACCGGATCGGCCAGTTGCACTTCAAGGCGCGCCAGTGGAACGAATCCTACGCCGCATTCCAGCAAGCGACGGAATTCGATCCCAATCTGGAAGACGCCTGGTACCAGCAGGGGTACATCCAGTACGTGGCTGAACGCTATCCCCTCGTCGTCGAACCGATGGAGAGATTCGTGGCGCTGGACCAGACCAATGCCGAAGCCTATTACATGCTGGCCGAGTCCTTCAACAAGACGCAGCGGATCAAGATGGCCGTGCCCCACTACATGAAGACCATCGAGCTGGACCCGGACCGGATCGAAGCCTATCTGCCGATGGGGGACGGGCTGGTCGCCGACGGCCGGTACATGGAGGCGGTAAACGCCTACAAGGAAGCCGTGATGCAGAACGCGGACAACGCGGAGCTGCATTTCAGCCTGGGCTGGGTACAGACGCAGCCGGAGGTCGGACAGTACGACGAGGGCATAGTCAACCTGAAGAAGTCCATTGAACTGGACGGCTCGTCGGAGAAGCCCTACATCCAGCTGGCGCTGGTCTATTTCGACCAGGAAAAGTACGAGGAGGCCATTCCGGTCCTCGAAGAGGCCATCAAGGTCAATCCCACCGACCAGAACCCCTATGCGTACTACGGACGCTCTTACATCGCGCAGGGACAGTACGCGCAAGCCGTGACGGCCGTCAAAGCCGTGCTGGAACCGGCGATTCAGGCGGTGGAGGACGAACGGACCCGGATAACGCTGAGTAACGTGTACTACAACCTCGGCAGGGAGATCTATGGCGCCTCCCGCGAGGCAGAGCGCGACCAGAGACCGGCGATCTACGCGGCTTCGCTGGATATGTACCGGGCCAAGGTCGCCCACGACAACACGGACTATTTCGCCTTTCTGAACATGGGTATCACGGGCCTGGTGGCCCAGGACGGCGCGGTGGCCCGGGACGCCCTGCTCCAGGCCCTGGACCTGCGGACCGCAGAGGCCGAGGAGGATCCGACGACCATTCTGCAGCCGCTGAAATACCTGGGAACGGCCTATCTCATCCTGGAGGATTACGGCAACGCGCGCACGACGTTCCAACGCGTGCTTGAAATCGATCCCACGGATCACGAGGCCTACTATCGGCTGGGGTTCGACCGGGTACTGAACGAGGACTGGGGCGGCGCCATCGGCCGACTCCGGAAGGCCATCGAGTTAAAACCGGACGAGGCGTCCTATCATCTTTTGCTCGCCCAGGCCTACACGAACTCGCAGCAGCTCGCTCCGGCGATCCGTCATTACCGGGAGTGCCTAAAGCTGGATCCGAACAATGGAAGGGCGCGCGAGCAGTTGAACACCGTGCAGGCGATTTACGAGCAGTTGCAGGGAGATTGACGGACCGGAATTGTCAAGCCATCTATATTCGACGAATCGAGACGGAGAATCCGGACAACGACATTTGAGAAGACAAGCCTGTTTTCAAGGCGACACTCAGGACACGGATTGAAAGGTGGTGGTGAAGGAAGGCGTTTGTCCCGCCTACGCAAGAGGACGCGTTACGACACAATAGTTTCTTGGTTTATTCGGCAGGGATTATATCACACTTGAGATGATTGTTTCGCTGCTACGTTCACGATCGCAACTGTACAAAGTCTAAGGAGAATCTGATATGCGGCCAGGCGCCTTTATCATGATCATCATCGTCCTTTGCTTTATTGTTTCATGGATTATCTTCGAGTACTTTCTGCCACAGTTCGTAAAGGACGGCGGACCCGTGGTCATCGGCCTCATGGTGCTCACCATGCTGGACATCACCTTCATCATCGAGCGTTCGCTGACGCTGAAGAAAGCCCGCGGTAAGCGGCCGCAGGTGGCTTTTCTCAAGGACGCCATGGGCGCGATCCGCAACAACGACATCAAGCGTGCGGTCAACCTGTGCAACTCGCAGCAGGGCACCATGGCCAACGTGCTGCGCGCCGGTCTCGAGCGTTTCGATTCCATCGCCGAAGAGAACCTGACCAGCGATCGGCAGGTGCAGGAGATCAAGCGGGCCTTCGACGAAGCCAACGCTCTCGAGACCCCGCTGCTCGAACGCAACCTGATCGCGCTGCAGACCATCGCGACCATCGCCACCCTGGTGGGGCTGCTCGGAACGACGATCGGTATGATCCGGGCCTTCGCCGCCATGGCCAACGAAGGCGCGCCGGACGCCATTCAGCTCGCGCTGGGTATCTCCGAAGCGCTGATCAATACGGCGGGCGGGCTGGCCGCGGCCATCATGGGTATCGTAGCGTACAACTACTTCGTCAACAAGGTGGACATGTTCACCTACGCCGTGGACGAAGTGGCACAGGAAGTCCTGGCCATTCTTACCGGCCGGGCCTAATCCAACGGCTTTATGGCGTTAAGGAGTCTTTGATATGGCGCACGCAAAACACAAGCCGGTCATGATCGACATGACGCCGATGGTGGATATCGCCTTCCTGCTGCTCATCTTCTTCATGGCCACGACGCAGTTCAAGGCCCCCGAATCGATTCCCATCCTGCTTCCGGAGTCCCATTCGGCCATCAAGCTGCCCGAATCGGACGTGGTGATCCTGACCGTCGGACCGAAGCCGGAGAATGCGTTGTTCTGGCGGCTGGAACCCCAGCCCGAAGTAGGGATCGAGATGTCGGAAATGGAGAATGCGCTGGTGGAGGCGCGTATCAGGAACCCCCGTCTGCGTATAGCCATCAAGGCGCACAAGGACGCCGAGTTCGGCGTCATCAGCGACATGATGGAGATCCTTCAGAAAACGAACAACACCCGGTTCAACCTGGTCACGAACTTCGAGGACGATACGGAATCCTCGGGCGACGAGCCGACCAGCCTCAGGCCGGTGAACCACGACATGGTAAGGAGGTGATGACACATGGCAGCCGTCCAGGGCACTCAGAAAGCCAGCGACAGGAAGAAGGAAGGTGCTAAGAAGAAAAAGCCTCGCAACCAGGTTTTCATCGACATGACGCCCATGGTGGACATCGCATTCCTCCTGCTCATCTTCTTCATGGTCACCACGGTATTCAGGGCGCCGCAGACCATGGAGCTCAACATTCCGCCCGACAAGGACGACAAGGTCGAGATCGCGGAATCGAACGTGCTGCTGATCTACATGCTGGACGACGACCGCATGTTCTGGCAGATCGGCCGGGACATGACGCCGGAGGAGTTGACGCTGGATGACGTCCAGGAATTCATCAAGGAGAAGGAAGTGGATAACGCCGATATGCACGACGGCGAATCCAAGCTGGTCACCCTCGTGTTGATCCAGCGCACGAGTCCCTACGAGCAGATGGTGAACGTCATGGACGAACTTCAGTTGGGCGCCATCGACCGTTTCAGTATCACGGTTCTGGAGCAGGATAGGTACGAGGAGGTGTTTGGCTCATGATGGGATCGCTGCTCAGCGTCGACCATTTTCCCCTGAAGAAAGAATCCCCCATCAAGTTCTTCTACCAACGGAATGCCAAACGGGGCATTCTGGCGGCCGTGATCATCCACGCGCTGGCCCTGGGGACCTACTGGGGCGTCTGGTGGTACCAGGAGCAGAGCCGGGTCTACGCGACGCGGATCCTGGATTACGCCGATCTGGGACCTCCGCCGGCGCTGACCGATGCGCCGGAAATGCCCGAAGTACCGGTGGAAGCGCCTTCCCAGCCGGTGATCGGCATACCAGAACCCGTGGATGACGCCGAGGTGTCCGCCGAGATGACGATCGCCACTCAGACCGAGATGAGCCAGCAGATCGCCCCGGTGATCCAGGACATCGAGGAGGAGAACATCATCATCGAGGCGCCGCAGGAAGAGAACATCGTCATCGAGGACGAGGCACTGCCTCCGCCCGACGCGTTCACGCCCTACGAGACGCCTCCGGCACCGGTGTACCAGGTTCAGCCCGAGTATCCTGAACTGGCCCGTAAGGCGGGGATAGAGGGAAGAGTCTATATCAAGATCCTGGTCGACAGGGAAGGCAGGGTCCGCGACGCCATACTGTTGCGGGGCGTCGGCGCGGGTCTTGATGAATCGGCACTCGAGGCCGTGCGGCAATGGGTGTATACTCCGGCCATTCAGAACAACCGGCCGGTAGCCGTATGGGTAGCGCAGCCGGTCGATTTCAAGCTTCGCTGATCTCGTGATACCGCGGACCGGCCGGGGCTGGCTGCCGCGGTACAGAACTGTTGAATGTTAACTGCAGAGGGCGGGTTCCTGACCCGCCCTCTGTGTGTGTGGTCATCAGGGCAGACTGGTTTCAAGGGAGAAGGTAAAGGAACATGATCGAGAACGATTTGATGTACGGTGTGATCGTCGCGGGGCTGCTGGGATTGATCTACGCCATCTGGAGAGCGGCCTGGGTCAACGGGCAGGATGAGGGGACGGACAGGATGAAAGCCATCGGCGCCAGCATTTCCGAAGGCGCCATGGCCTTCCTCAAAGCGGAGTACCGGGTCCTGTCGATCTTCGTCGTGGTCGTGGCCGTGCTGCTGGCCATGGCGAACATGGGCAAGGTCGAGTCCAGCGCCCTCATCGCCCTGTCCTTCGTCACCGGCGCCCTGGCATCGGGCCTGGCCGGATTCCTGGGCATGCGCGTGGCCGTACGGGCCAATACGCGGACGACCCACGCGGCGCGGACCGGCCTGGCACAGGCGCTGCACGTGGCCTTCGCCGGCGGGTCGGTCATGGGCCTGAACGTGGTGGGTCTGGGCGTCCTGGGTCTCGGCGGCCTGTTCATCCTCTACACGGGGCTTTTCGGGATCGACGAGTCGGGTATCGGCCGGGTGCTGAACGTCATCTCCGGCTTCTCGCTGGGCGCTTCGTCCATCGCCCTCTTCGCCCGCGTGGGCGGGGGCATCTACACCAAGGCGGCCGATGTGGGCGCCGACCTGGTGGGCAAGGTGGAGGCCGGGATTCCCGAGGACCATCCCCTCAATCCCGCCTCCATCGCCGACAACGTGGGCGACAACGTGGGCGACGTGGCGGGTATGGGCGCCGACCTCTTCGAATCCTACGTGGGCTCCATTCTCGGTTCCATGGTGCTGGGAGCCGGCATCCTCGTGGCGGGCGTATACGATCCGATCTTCATCACCCTGCCCCTCATCATCGCGGGCGCCGGCATCATCATCTCGATCCTCGGCACCTTCATGGTCTCGGTCAAGGAAGGCGGCAATCCCCAGTCCGGCCTGAACAAGGGCGAATTCGGCTCCTCCGCCATCATGGTCGCCGTCATGTACCTGCTCATCGACTACCTCCTGCCCGGCGACTTCACCCTGGGCGGCGTGACCTATACCAGCCTGGGCGTCTTCATCGCGGCTACGATCGGCCTGCTGGCCGGTCTCGGCATCGGCCTGATCACCGAACACTACACGGGAACCCATACGGGTCCGGTTACGTCTATTTCAAGACAGTCCGTGACGGGCACCGCGACCAACATCATCGCCGGCCTGGGCATCGGCATGCGGTCCACGGCCATCCCCATCCTGATCATCGCCGCCGGCATCATGGGCGCCTATTACTTTGCCGGGCTCTACGGGATCGCCATGGCGGCCCTGGGCATGCTGTCCAACACGGGCATCCAGCTGGCGGTGGACGCCTACGGTCCCATTTCGGACAACGCGGGCGGCGTGGCCGAGATGGCGGAGCTGCCCCCCGAGGTCCGGCAGCGGACCGACAAGCTCGACGCGGTGGGCAACACGACCGCGGCCATCGGCAAGGGATTCGCCATCGGCTCCGCGGCCCTGACCGCGCTGGCGCTCTTCGCGGCCTACATGGTGCAGGTGGGCATTTCGAGCATCGACATCGCCAATCCCCGCGTCATGGCGGGGCTCTTCGTGGGCGGCATGCTGCCCTTCCTCTTCTCCGCCCTCGCCATGAACGCCGTGGGACAGGCGGCCATGGCCATGATCGAGGAGGTCCGGCGCCAATTCAACGCCATCCCGGAACTCAAGGCCGCGCTGTCGGTGATGAAGAAGAACGACGGGGTGGACGAAGGGGACTGGTCCCGGGAGGACCGGGTCGTCTTCGAGGCGGCGAGCGGCAAGCCGGAGTACGCCCGTTGCGTGGAGATATCCACCAAGGCGGCCATCCGGCGGATGGTCCTTCCCGGCCTGCTGGCCGTATTGACACCCGTCGTCGTGGGATTCGTCTTCGGCCCGGAGACCCTGGGCGGCCTGCTGGCCGGCGTCACCGTGTCCGGCGTGCTGATGGCGATCTTCCAGGCCAACGCGGGCGGCGCTTGGGACAACGCGAAGAAGATGATCGAAGAGGGATTGACCATCGACGGCGTGCGCTACGAGAAGGGATCGGAGGCCCACAAGGCCGCCGTCGTGGGAGACACGGTCGGCGATCCCTTCAAGGACACGTCCGGCCCGTCGCTGAACATCCTGATCAAGTTGATGTCGGTGGTTTCCCTGGTCATCGCCCCGCTCATCGCGCTCTAGCCGCGTTACTTCGATGTCCTGTAGCCGCGTGGCCCTATAGCCGACTATGACTGCTTTCCTCTCCTTCCTTGGCAGGCGCGTCCTCTGGGCGCTGACGAACATCGGCGACTTCGGCATGATGATGGTCGAAGTCGTCCGGAACCTGCCCCGCATCCGGACATACTGGGGACTGATGGTCCACCAAATGTTCGCGATCGGCATCCACTCCATGCCGATCGTCCTGATCATCGCCTTCTTCGCCGGGCTGGTGACCGCGGTGCAGACCGGGTACCAGTTCCAGGGATACGTGCCCGCCTACCTGGTGGGCAGCGTCGTGCTGTCGTCGGTGGTCCTCGAACTCGCGCCGGTCCTGGGCGCCCTGGTGCTGTCGGGACGGGTGGGCGCCACCATCGCGGCGGAACTCGGTACGATGCGGGTGACCGAACAGATCGACGCCTACGAGGTGATGGCCATGAACCCCATCGTCTACCTGGCGATCCCCCGCATCATCGCCGGAATGTTCATGCTGCCGGTCCTCGTGGTCTTCGCCGACCTGATCGGCACGCTTTCCGGCATGGTCGCGGCGATCGACCGGATGGGGGTGAGCATTCCGGATTTCGAGCGGGGGATGCGGGAGTTCTTCCGGACCCAGGATGCCTTCTTCGGGCTGTCCAAGGCCTTCTGCTTCGGGATAACGATCACCACGGTCGCCTGTTACCAGGGTTTCAAGGTGAAGCCGGGTTCGGGTGCCGAAGGTGTGGGCAAGGCGACCACCAACACCGTGGTGGTCTCGTGCATTCTGATCCTGTGCCTGGATTACCTGCTGGCCAGGACGATACTGTAAACCGGGGGTGTGACGTGACGTACTCAAAAAACAGCCTGCTGCCCGACGAGGCGAAACTGGGCATGGTCTTCCTCCTGGCGATCATCATATTCGTTTGGGGCCTCTTCTATCTGAAAGAATGGCGGGTAACGGGAGATACCTACCTCGTCGACGTGCGTCTGAGCAGCGCCGTCGGGGTCAAGTCCTCCGATCCGATCCTCGTGGGCGGCGTGCGCATCGGCAAGGTGGAGGCTGTGACGCTCGACGACATGTCGCCCATCGTCACCCTGCGTGTCGACGAGCCCTTCGAGATCCCCGAGGACTCCCAGGTGGAGGTGATCTCGCGCAGCGTCATGGGCGAGAAATCCATCAACATCCGCAAGGGCGTCAGCACGGTGATGGTGCCCCCGGGCGGCACGATCGAGGGCACGGCCGCGCCTGGGATTTCCGATATGTTCACGCAGGTCGATTCCGTCACTGTGAACATGCGCAACCTGCTCAAGAACGCCAACATCCTCCTGGACCCCGAGCGGGACAAGTCGATCAAGAGCAGTCTGACCGGCATGCATGACCTGATCATCGAGGTACGGCAGGCGCTGAAACGCGAGAGTGCGCAGTTCAACCGGGTCGTGTCGAACATGGATTCGCTCGTGGTCAACGCGAAGAACCTGAGCGAGACCGAACGGGAAAAGGTATCCAGCATGCTGGACAACCTGGAAAGCACGTCGGGTCGGCTGAGTACTATGGTGGATGATCTGCAGACCACGTCCACGGCGCTCGGCAATATACTCACGCGGCTTGACCGCGGCGAAGGCACGATGGGGAAGCTGCTTCAGGATGACAGGCTCTACGAAGACGCGGTCCGCGTGGCCGGTAAGATGGACCAGTTGGTTACGAGTCTCGACGAACTCGTTGTTGATTTGAAATCCAATCCCGGCCGGTACGTGACGGTCGAGATATTTTAAATATGGAAAACAGGAGCAACAACCCCATGCCCAACGTACTATCGGAAGCGCTGGACGGCTACCTGACGGAGTTGATGCCTGACAGGGACGAGGTCCTGACCGAGATGGAAGAGAAGGCGCAGGCGGAGCGGATCCCGATCGTCGGCCCGCTGGTTGGCCGTGTCCTGCACCAGATGGCCGTGCTGAGCGGCGCGAAACGCGTGTTCGAAATGGGCTCGGCCATCGGCTATTCGACCATCTGGCTCGCCCGGGCCGTGGGTCCGGAAGGTCGGGTTTACTACTCCGATGGCAGCGAGCAGAACGCCGCGCAAGCCCGGAAGTTCATCGAGCGTGCCGGCGTGGCGGACCGCGTCGAGATCCAGGTGGGCGACGCGCTGGAACTGCTGGAGCAGACCGAGGGCAGCTTCGACCTGATTTTCAACGACGTGGACAAGCACGACTATCCCCGCGTATTCGACCTGGCGCTGCCGCGCGTCCGGCCGGGCGGCCTGCTGGTCACCGACAACGTGCTCTGGAGCGGACGCGTGACCGAGCCGTCCGAAGACCGCTGGACCTCGGCTATCCAGGAATACAACCGGAAGGCCTACGGCACCGGCGAGGTCTGGACGACGATCATCCCCTTAAGGGACGGCGTGGCCGTAAGCCTGAAGAGGTAGGGTCCGCCGTGCGGATATCCGAAAGGCCGTCTGGCCCGCTTGAACTGGACATCATCTCGATCGGCGAGTGCATGATCGAGATGTTCTGCGAAGGCCCCCTCGCCACCACCGACACCTACACCCGCACCTTCGCCGGCGACACGATGAACATGCTCGTGGCGGCCTCCCGCCTCGGCGCGAAGACCGGGTACGTCACCCACGTGGGCAACGACCCTTTCCAGGACTTCCTGACCGAAGCGTGGCGGTCGGAGGGCGTCGACCTGCGTTGCGCCACGCCCCTCGATCGGCCCAACGGGCTCTACTTCATCTCTATCCTTCCCGGCGGCGAAAGGGAGTTCACCTACTACCGGGCGGGCAGCGCCGCGAGCTTCCTCGAACCGGCCGACATCGACCCGGATTATATCGCCAGCGCGAAAGTCGTCTATGCCAGCGGCATCACCCAGGCCATATCGAAGAGCAGCCGGGCGGCCGTCCTGGAGGCCTTCCGGATCGCGCGCGAGCACAACGTCACGACCGCCTTCGATACCAACCTGAGGCTCGGCCTGTGGTCCCTGGAGGAAGCCCGGGAGGCCCTGGACGAGATCCTCCCCCACGTGGATATCCTCCTGCCCAGTGCGCCCGAGGAGAGCGCGTCGCTCTTCGGAACGGAGGACGCCCGCTCGGTGATCGAACGGGCTCGTGATCGGGGCGTGGCCATGGTCGCGGTGAAGTGCGGTGCGGAAGGCGCCGTGTTGGGGCTGGACGACTGGATCCACGAAATCCCGGCCTACATACCGGAGCGCGTGTCCGACACCTCGGGGGCCGGGGACGTGTTCAACGGCGGCCTGCTGTACGGAATGACCCAGGGCATGGGCGCCGTAGAATCCGCACGGCTGGGCACCGTCATGGCGGGCCTCAAGGTCCGCGGCCGCGGGGCGACCTACTCGATTCCGTCGCGGGAAGAGGCCTTCGGCGTGTACGAGGGGTTACGCGAAGCCACGTGAGCTTTTGCGGACGAGCCGGTGGAATCACGTAGCATCCGGATCTCCATCCTCATCGGTTGCTTCCCCGGCTGCATCGGTGTCCGCGTCCATGGCGAGATCTTTATCGTCGTCTTCGTTCACCTTCTCTACCTCGACATGGGCCTCGCCCGAGTTGTGACCCGCTTCGTCGTGCCCGTTTACTGATATGTCGCCCGATTCCTCACTCGAGGCGGCATCATGCGCTTCGCCGTCTGCGGCGCTGCCCTCGTCCACCGCGACGCCGTCCACTTCCTCGTCCGACGAGGCGCCGTCTACTTCCTCGTCCGCCGGAACATCGTTCTCCCGCATCTCGTCGATGAGGTGATTTACCTTCGCACGCAGGGCGTCGGCCTGACGTCCCAGCTCGTCCATCTCGTCGAGCAGCTTTTCGAATTCCGCGTCGTCCGCCGCGGAACCGTTTGCCCGCTTGTCTTTGTCTGCCATGTCATGCTCCGGTCAGGGCCGGGCCGGAGTACCTGGCGCCACGGCCGTGAGTCGACGTGGTAAAACTAAACGTATGAGTACCTGTTGTCAATAGAAAGCGCTACAGTACGGGGCGGACCGGGCGAACCGGGCGGACCATGCGGCACGGGGCGGACCGGCATTCCCGGATTGACGGGAACCCGCTGTGCTGTATATTGAAAACTCGTCGATTCAGGAACACGAAAACCCGTGGATGGATATGGCTACTCAACACCGTCCGGCGTCCGACTGGTACAAGACCGCCTTTCGTTACGACTACCTACGGGTTTATCCCCACAGGAACGACGAGGAGGCGCGCCGGCAGGTCGACTTCCTCGTGGACAGACTGGACGTGCCTCCATCGTGCGAGGTGCTGGACCTGGGTTGCGGCGACGGCCGGCACAGCCTGGAACTCGCCCGGCGCGGCTTCAGGGTAACCGGGCTTGACCTGTCGGAGGAACTGCTTGAACGGGCGCGGCGCCGTACCGCGGACGAGGGACTGGACATCACGTTCATCCGGGGCGACATGCGCGATCCGCCCGCGGTCCGCGCATACGACCTCGTGGTCAACTTCTTCACCAGTTTCGGCTATTTCCGGGAAGACGGCGAGAATGCCCGGGTCCTCAAAGCCATATCGCGAGCGCTGCGTCCCGGCGGAAGTTTCCTCATGGACTACCTTAACCGAGAATACGTGATCTCCACGCTCGTTCCGTCGGACCGCCGTACCGTGGAAGGCATGGAAGTCGAGCAACGCCGCTGGATTACGGGGGACCCGTCGAAAGCGGGCGGGCACGTGCGTATCAACAAGCAGGTGCGGATCAGGGAAGACGGAGCGGAGAGAAGCTACGACGAGTCCGTGCGGATGTATACCCTGGAAGAGCTTAAGGCCCTGATGGACCGGGCCGGACTGAAGGTCACGCAGACTTACGGCGATTTTGACGGCCGTCCGGTCGGCGGCGACGCCCCCCGGAATATCCTGGTGGGCCGATCGGAATCGTACGCGGACGCCGCATCCCGCGACGAGAAACCAGCTACGCCATGTCCGTGATCACGCTGCTAACCGATTTCGGCCAACGCGACGCCTTCGTGGGCACCATGAAGGGGGTCATCCTGGGAATCTCCCCGGAGGCCCGGATCGTGGACCTGTCCCATGAGATTACGCCCCAGCAGATCGCAGAAGGCGCTTTCGTCCTGCGCACCGCTTATGCCTACTTCCCGGAGGGGACGGTGCACGTGGCCGTCGTCGATCCGGGCGTAGGCGGAGCGCGGCGGGCCCTGATCGTGGAAACGCCCGGTTACCGGTTCGTGGGACCGGACAACGGCCTTTTCGCCCACGTGTACGCGAAGGAGACGGATCTCCGGGTCGTTTCAGTGACCGAGTCCCGTTTCATGCTGCCGGAAATCAGCAACACGTTCCATGGCCGGGACGTCTTCGCGCCCGTGGCCGCCCATCTCGCCCTCGGCGCGCCCGTTTCGGAATTCGGTCCCGAGATCGCCGACTACGAAACCGGGACAGTTACCGAACCTGCGGCCCATGAGGGCGGGATCACCGGTCGCGTATTGCATATCGACCGATATGGCAATATAATAACGGATATCGGCGATTCCCTCTTCTTGGAGAAGACCCGGGATAAGCGGTTCCGGATCCGGCTGGCCGACCTGGCGCTGGACCGCGTCAGCCCATCCTACGACGAAGCCGCCACCGGCGCGTCCCTGGCGATTCTGGACAGCGCGGGACTGCTCGAGATCGCCGTCAACGGCGGCAACGCGGCCGAGACGCTGGGCGTGTCGACCGGAGACCGCGTGGACGTGGAAGTGGAGTAAGTAGTCAACGATTCCAGACAACAGGCATCACCCGCAAGCATAAACTGAAGACCGGAGACCGAACATGTCCGACCTGTATCAGCCCAATGAAACTTTTCGCAACAAGGCGCACCTGAAGAGCCTGGACGAATACCGGCGGGAATACGAGCGTTCCGTCGCCGACCCGGAGGCCTTCTGGGCCGAGAAGGCGGAATCGTTCCACTGGTTCAGGAAATGGGACCGTATCCGGTCCTATAACTACGATATGCGGAAGGGCCCCGTGTCCATCAAGTGGTTCGAAGGCGGCAAGACCAACATCGTGCATAACTGCATCGACCGCCATCTCGAGACGCGCGGCGACCAGACGGCCATCATCTGGGAAGGCAACGAGCCGGGCGAGGACGCGCGCCTCACCTACCGCGAACTGCACGAGCAGGTCTGCAAGTTCGCCAACGTGCTCAAGTCGCGGGGTGTCGGGAAGGGCGACCGGGTTTCCATCTACCTGCCCATGATCCCCGAACTGGCCGTCGCCATGCTGGCCTGCGCCCGGATCGGCGCAGTCCATTCCATCGTGTTCGGCGGGTTCTCGGCCGATTCGCTGTCGGACCGCATCGTGGATTCGACCTGCACGACGGTCATCACCGCCAACGGGACCCATCGCGGCGACAAGCCGGTCTTCATGAAGCCGGTGGCGGACGAAGCCATGGCCTCGGCGGAGAAGGAGATGGGCGAACCGGTCACCACCTGCATCGTGGTCGACCGGGTCAAGGACGATCCAGACTTTCAGTTTCCCATGGCTGAAGGCCGGGACTTCTGGTGGCATGACCTCATGGCCGGGGCCGACGCCGACTGTCCGTGCGAGGAGATGGACGCCGAGGATCCCCTGTTCATACTCTACACCTCCGGTTCCACGGGCAAGCCGAAGGGCGTTCAGCATACCGTCGGCGGATACATGGTGTATACCGGCGTCACCCACCGCTACGTATTTGATTACCATGAGGGCGACATCTATTTCTGCGGCGCGGACATCGGCTGGGTCACGGGACATTCCTACATCATCTACGGCCCCCTGGGCAACGGCGCCACGACGATCATGTTCGAGGGCATTCCGACCTATCCGGCGCCCGACCGGTGCTGGGAGATCATCGAGAAGTACGGCGTCAACCAGTTCTACACGGCGCCGACCGCCATCCGGGCGCTGGCACGGGAAGGCGAAGACTGGCCGGCGCGGCATCCCATGCCCACGCTCCAGCTCCTGGGCACGGTAGGCGAGCCGATCAATCCCGAGGCCTGGCGGTGGTACCACGTCAACGTGGGCAAGGAGCGGTGCCCGATCGTGGACACGTGGTGGCAGACGGAGACCGGCGGGATCATGATCTCCCCGCTGCCGGGCGCCATCCCCACCAAGCCGGGTTCCGCCACCCTGCCCTTCTTCGGCGTGAAGCCCGTGCTGCTGGACGGCGAGAGCGGAAGAGAACTCGAGGGTAACGGCATTATGGGCGTGCTGGCCATCCGGGAGCCCTGGCCCGGGCAGATGCGGACGGTGTACGGAGACCACCAGCGGTTCGAGGAGACCTACTTTCAGCAGTACAAGGGGTATTACTTCACCGGGGACGGCTGCCGAAGGGACGAGGACGGATACTACTGGATCACGGGCCGGGTGGACGACGTCATCAACGTCTCCGGCCACCGGATGGGCACGGCCGAGGTGGAAAGCGCCCTGGTGGCCCACGGCTCGGTGGCCGAAGCGGCCGTGGTCGGGTTCCCCCACGAGATCAAGGGACAGGGGATCTACGCCTACGTAACCCTCAACGTGGGCGAGGAATACACGGAAGACCTGCGCGGCGACCTGAAGAAGCAGGTGCGTTCGATCATCGGCCCCATCGCCACGCCCGACGTGATCCACTGGGCGCCGGCCCTGCCGAAGACGCGTTCCGGAAAGATCATGCGCCGAATCCTGCGGAAGATCGCCACCAACGAGCTGGACCAGATCGGCGATACGACCACGCTGGCGGACCCCGCCGTGGTGGACCAGTTGATCGAGAACAGGTAGGGGACGGCAACGCCGGCGCTTCCGGCCACGGGCCGAGGTAGGGGCGGCGGCGCGCTGGTTACGGGCCGCTCAGCTTCGCCCGCCGCAGGCCGTGACGGTCTGGCCGGTCACGAAGCTGGAGTCTTCCGAGAGCAGGAACCGGATCACCGAGGCCATTTCCCCGGGCTGGGCTATGCGGCCCATGGGCGTGGAAGCGATGAGCCGGTCGATCATGCCCGGGTTGCCTGACCCGGCCAGGTCGGTATCGGTCAGGCCCGGGGCCACGCAGTTCACGCGGACGTTATGGGGCGCGAAAGCCTCCGCGCAGTGCCGCGTGAGGGAAATCACCGCCGCCTTGGTCGTGGCGTAGTGGATCATGTCCTTCTTCAGGATGATGCCCGCGAGCGAAGCCACGTTGACGATGCGACCGAATCCACGTTCGATCATCTCGTCCTTCACCGCCCAGGTCGCCAGGAACACCCCGTCCACGTTCACCTCGAACATGCGTTTCCAGTCCGCGAAGGCGAGTTCCGAATGGGGCTGGTTCTTCGCGATCCCCGCGTTATTCACCAGCAGGTCGACCGGTCCCAGGCGCGCCCTCACTTCCGCGGCCATCCGGTTCACGTCGGCTTCCGATGATACGTCTGCCTGTACGATCATGCCTTCCGTGCCGGTCTCCTCCACCATGGCGAGAGCCGCTTTCGCCGCTTCCTCGTTGCGCGCGTAGTTGATCGCCACCCGGGCGCCGTGTTCCGCCAGCATGCGGCACGTGGATCGGCCGATCCCACGGGAACCGCCGGTCACCAGGGCGGTGCGGCCCGCAAACTCCGCGGTCTGTTCGTACTGATCGGGTTTTTCGGACCCTGTCGATGCGTCAGCCATCAGCCGTACGCTCCCTTGCTGTGCCGGCCCAGCATGCGCTGCAGGCGGGGCGACGCCTCGGCCCATACGTGGCCGGGCATGCGATAGTCGATGAAGGGGTGGAATTTCTGTGCGATGAACCGCTTGCTGTAGGTGACGCCGGCCATCAGCCTGGCGCGGTCCGACGCGTTCGGCGCCCCGCGGTGCCAGACCTGGTTGTTGAACATGTAGGCGTCACCCTTCCGGACGAGGAAGGAGTGGGGCCCCCGGCCGTCGAATGTGGGCCGATCCTGCTCATGGGGCAGATGGGGCTGGCGTCCCGCGAAATGGCTGCCGGGAACGACCTGTGTGGGACCGTAGCGCACCGCTTCCACGTCGGTCAGTGGCGTGAAGATCTGCATGACGAAACAGGGCGGGGGTACGGCGGAGTCGTGGCGCGGCACGCCATCCGGCAGGGGGAAATGGACCAGGTCGTCCAGGTGCCATCCGCCCGGGCCGTCTGGGGCCGCCTTAGGATTGGGCGGTGTGTAGAGCGCGTTCTGGGACATGCAGTGGCAGTCGTCGCCGAGAATGGCCTCCGCCAGACTCGCGAAAGGCTCGCGCACGATGAGGTCGCGGAAAGCATAGGAATACTCGAACATGCGCATCAGGCTGGTGCCGCGGATCTGGTCCCGCGCCGGTTCGTGCATGCGGGGATCGTCCCACTTGCGCTGCATATCCGTCCGCAGAGCCTCCACCTCTTCGTCTTCCATCAACCGGCCGAAGGCATAGTAGCCATCCCGCTGAAAGCAGCGGCGGATATGCTCGGTCTCCTCGCCGGTGAACCGCTCGCCGGTCTGAATAGCGCTCAGTGCCATGGCAACTCCTGATTTGTTTCCAGGGACGTGAGCCGGGGCTCTTGCCGGGGCTCAAGGATAGGGCCCGGACCCGCCCTACAGCCTGACCTTGGCCAGGTAAATGTTCGACGGATAGAGAAAGTGCTGCTCGCCCGTCTCCACCTCGTGCTGCGAGTAGTAACTGAGCAGCAGTGCGCCGTCCTCATGGTGTACGGCGCCTGCGTAGGACGTGTCGCCGCCCGAGGGCAGGTCGAGGACATGGACCACGCCGTCCTCCTCCACCCGCCAGATGCTGGTGCGCCGTTCGACGATCGGTCCGAGGTCATCCGCATCGCCCGGTCCATCCGCACCGCCCTGCTGGCTCGGCTTGCCCGGTCCGCTTGGCTCGCGCACGTGCTGCCGGCCGATGACGTATTCCCGTCCGCCGGCCACCACGAGCAGGGGCGCGGGGATCACGTACCCCATGTCCTGAAGCCGCCAGTCCGTGTACGGGGGTTCCGAGGAAGCCAGGGTGAACCGGTTATCGTCGCCGCCGCGGATGGCGATTCGCATGGTGTCGGCGTCGGTGATGCGGAAGGTGGCTTCGCTCCCGTTCCGCGTGACCACGGACACCCGTTCCCATTCCAGCCCGTCCGCAGACTG
The DNA here is from genome assembly GCA_009841265.1 of Gemmatimonadota bacterium. Lineage (NCBI taxonomy): Bacteria > Pseudomonadati > Gemmatimonadota > Gemmatimonadota bacterium. The sequence continues at coordinate 619,146 of VXMB01000007.1, forward strand.
CAACAGGTGAAGCTCGGTCGGTTTCCTGTCCCATTCCGCCGGTTCGTTTCCATAAGCGAGCCCGTAGAACCGGTTGTTCCCTCGCCCGATGCCCCAGAGCCAGTACCCGTCCCGGTACACCTGCCGGGGTTCCGTCCACGTTTCGCCGTCCTCGCTGAATGAACAGACGGACCGTATGAGGCGCGGCCCCTCATCGCCGTGCTGCACCGGGTCGGGCCGGGTGACGTTTCCGGCATAGACGAACAGCCGGTCTTCCGTCGCGACCATATGGGGGTCCCGGTCGTCGCCCGTGGTGTTGACCGGCACGCCCGTGCGTCGCCAGTCAACCAGGTCATTGCTGGAGATCACGACCGCCTTCCCGTCGGGACTCACGTGGGAAAGGCCGTTGCGGAAGCAGATGTAATACCGGCCCTTGAAGAACTGGAAATCCGTAAAGGCGTTGTGCCAGCCGTCTTCGTAGACGCGCCGGACCCATTCGATTTTCGCCATGGTTCCCGTGCCTTGATTCTAGTTGTGTTGGTCGGTTCGAAGGTGCGTTCGATGGCTATTATACTGCGGTGATTCGGGGGGTGCAAGAAGGAATGACAGACCCGGCGGCGCCTTTGGCGCGGTACGGGCGTACCGCGTGAAAGCACGCAAGTCGATGACCGAAAACGAGGTGTTTCCGGGAAGCCTGGCCACGATCGATTGCAGATTGGATTGGGGAGTTGGAAGCTGGAAGTCGCAAGGCGGCAGCCGGATTCGAACCGGCGATCGAGGATTTGCAGTCCCGTGCCTTAGCCACTTGGCTATGCCGCCACGTCCGAAGGCGGGAGACGGGGCTTGAACCCGCGACCCTCACCTTGGCAAGGTGATGCTCTACCGCTGAGCTACTCCCGCTGATAACACGCAAACCTTCGAAGACTGTGTAGCAAACTTCCCCGAAAATATCATTATCGGACCGCCCGGTGTCAAGTGTTTTGTTCCCCCACGGCGGGACATCGAGCCTTGACCCGTGACGGCGATCGATATATGTTACAACTCATAAAAGCGTCCTGTAACAGCGACGTGCGAGTCGGATTCCGATCCGCGGCTTCCGGGAGTTTTCAGGACCGGCGGGCTAGAGCGGATCGTCTTGCCTTCGTGTGCGCCATGGACAGTACGACCCTTTTGCAGGAATTCGAAGACCTGGCGGAACGGATGTCGATCCGGGTCCGCTACGGGAAGCTGGACGGCGACGGCGGGCTGTGCCGATACCGCGGCAGGTACCATATCGTCATCAACAAGCGGCTCGACACCGACGGCCGGATCAACCTCCTCGGCCGCGCTTTCTCCGAGTTTCCCCTGGAAAACGTCTTCCTGATTCCCGCGGTCCGGGAAGCGATAGACCGGAACCGGTCCGGGCCTGAGCACCCGTACGGGAACTGATCCTCCGTGTAGTCCCACGACCTCTCAACATCAGCCCTACTGATCGACCGGACCGCCTGGTACGCCCGGTAAGCCTGATCCCATCTCTTCGGTTCCGGTCCGGTCCGCTGGCTTCAGCAAACCAGTCTCTTCAGGTGCGGCCCCGTCCGCTGGCCCGCCTGGCCCCAGCAATCCGGTCTCTTCGGATGCGGCCCCGTCCGGCGGGATCATCTCCGTCCTTACCCTGGGATTCGTGCCCCGGACGGTCACGACCAGCGAGCGCTCCAGGTCCTGAGACAGCCGGCCCGTGCGGAAGTCGACGCGGATCTTCTCGATGCCCAGCGGCATGGGGAAAGCCGGTGGCGGTTTCGCTTCCTCGTCCACGGTCTTTTCGACCCCGGCTTCCGGTCCGCTATCCTCACCGCCGACGCCTTCCGCCGGAAGAACGGCCAGCCGTCCGCCCGCGGAATCGGCCGCCGCCATCGTCGCCTGGACTTCACGCTGTTCCTGCAGCGCCGCGGCCTGTTTCATGAAGGGCGCCCAGACGGGTATGGCGCCCGAAGCGCCGGTAATCTCTTCGTCTTCCACGATGGACAGGAGGGGCCGGGCATCGTCGTATCCCACCCAGACGGATGTCGCGAGGTCCTTCGTAAAACCGTTGAACCAGACGTCCCTGGATTCGCTTGAAGTCCCCGTTTTCCCGCCGCTCGGGGCCGTGAAACCATACCTGTAGCGTGCGCCGACCCCTGTGCCGCCGCTCATGACGCCACGCAGGAGGTCGAGCATCAGGTACGCGGACTGCTCGCTGATCACGCGACGCGATTCCGGTTCGGTTTCCTCGATCACCCTGCCCTCGGAATCTTCCACGCGGGTTATGACGTAGGGCCTGTGGTAGATCCCGCCGGTGGCGAACACGGAGTAGGCGGAAGCCATCTCCAGGGGAGAAACGCCGTTGGTGCCCAACGCCAGGGAGAGTATGGGCTCCAGCGGGCTGGATATGCCCAGCCGGCGGGCGTACTCGATGACCGTCGAGGGACCGACTTCGCTGACCAGTTTAGCGGAGACCACGTTGATCGACCGCATGAAGGCGCGCTTGAGGATGACGGGCCCCTCGTACTCCCGGGTGAAGTTCTGCGGTTCCCAGAGATCTCCCAGTTCGGTGGTATAGGCCACGGGCTCGTCCACCACGACTGTTTTGGCAGAATAACCCAGGTGGTCCAGCGCCGCAAGGTAGACGACCGGCTTGAAACCGGACCCCGGTTGCCGGTTGCTCTCGACAGCCCGGTTGAATTCGCTTGCCGTGTAGTCGCGGCCCCCGGCCAGGGCCCGTACCGCCCCGGTGCGCGTGTCGACGGCGACCAACGCCGCCTCGAGCGCCTGTTTACGTTCTTCCGTCGTGGCCGTATCGTAGGCCGGATCGCCGACCAGGGAATCCACGTAAGTCATCCGGGTGCTGATGGTCTCCTCGGCGAGTTCCTGCAAGTCCAGGTCCATGGCGATGTGCACGGTGAGCCCGCCGTTGAAGACCAGGTTGCTGCCGAAGCGCCGGATCAGCAGGTCTTCGACATAATCGAGGTAGTACGGTCCCCTGGCCGGACCGATGCTCGTTCCTTTGAGCGTGATCTCTTCCTCCCGGGCCAGCGCGGCGTCTTCTTCCGTGATGTACCCGTTGTCCATCATGCGGCGGAACACGGTCTCTCTGCGGCTGAGCGCACGGTCCATGCGGTAGTAGGGGTTGTAGTCGCTCGGCCGCTGGACCAGCCCGGCGAGCAGCGCGGATTCGCCCAGCGTGAGCTCGCTCGCGCGCTTGCTGAAGAACCGTTGCGCGGCCTCTTCCACGCCGTAGGCGTCGGCGCCGAAATACATATTGTTGCAGTACGCGGACAGGATCTCGTCTTTGGTGAACCTCGCCTCGATCTGCATGGAGGCCATGGCTTCGCGGATCTTGCGGATCCATACCTTCTCACGGGTGAAGAAGAGGTGGCGCGCCAGCTGCTGGGTGATCGTGCTCGCGCCCTGACCCAGGATCTGGCCCTCGCGGAGATTGGTCACGAAGGCTCGGACGATGCCGGGCTTGTCCACGCCCCGGTGATGGTAGAAATCGGCGTCCTCGGTGGCGATGATCGCGTCCCGGAACACCGGCGCGATCTCTTCCAGCGCGACCCGGCGATGGCCGCCCAGGGTATGCACCAGGCGGGGATTGCCCTCCTGGTCTTCGGCATAGATCCGGGTCATCTGTCCGAAGATGTCGTTCAAGTCGTCCGGAAGGCGGGGAATGGAGGGCACGGTGAGGTAGAACATCACCACGGCCACGAGCGCACCGAACATCAACGCGGCCGATCCTGCGTATACCATGCGCCTGATAAATCTGAATGACCGCGCGATGGGGGTTTCCCGGACTTTTACCGCTGAGGCGTGGGCACCTTCCACTCCCGGGCCGCGATGGCCGGCGTTACCTGGTGCCGCGAAGCCGTGGTCTCCCGCACTGCGCCGTCCGCCGTCCGCCGCGCCGCGAGCGCGCATCCGCGGGAAACTTCTCAGGATGCGCTGCAGGATGTTTCCCAGGAATCTCCCGAGGCGATTCATCCAGTCATTGTCGGGGAGTCTATCCCGGAGGTCTCGTAAGAAGTCCATCGCCTTTCCCGGTCCGTCCGCAGTGGACGGATCAAAGCGCTCCGAGCGCCACGTACAGTTCCACGAACAGGTCCGCGGACACCGGTATGGTGACCACGGCGATCTGGCCGTCGACCAGCCGTTCGATCTGGATGATCCGCTGGTTCTCCGATACGCCTACCCGCTGCGCGGTCTCTTCCAGGTCACTGAACCTGATCGGATCGATGATTTCGTCCCGCATTTCCATGTCCAGGCTTCGCAGCGTGTCGAAGAACACACCGGCCTCGTACACGTGCTCCATGTCTTCGTGCATCCGTCCTTCGGACGCCGATGCGTATGCGTCGATGAGATCGAATTGCCCGGCCGATATGGGGATTCGGTGCAGGATGTAGTTGTCGTCGTCCACCATGTAGACTTCGCCCTGTCGAATCCACCCCGGGCGAATGACGACCGTGCGCGTCCAGGCTGCAAGGGAATCGGGTTCGAAGGCTGACGGTGGCAGGGAAAGTGAATCCGCTCTCGTGGCAACGGGCGCGTCGGCGGGTGTGTCGGCCGGCTCATCTGGCCCCGCGGCAACGGGCGTGACCACCGGCTCATACGGCCTGAAGCCGGCCCGGTCCGCGGTGCGCGTCCCGGAAGGGTAGGCGGCGCCGGTCAGCCATTCGGGCATGGCCAGGAACCGGTCCCGGGTCATGATCAGCTTGTGCCCGCGTTCCAGCCGGACGACGTCGGACGGGGGGGCGAACTCGATGTCCGGCCGGCCGGAATCCGCTACCTCGTCCAGCGCGACCATGCTGCGCTGCTCGATCAATTCGTTCGCCTTCTCCAGCGCCTGGTTGGTCCGGCTCTCCTGGTCGACGAACCGCTCCAGCCGGTCGCGGGAATCGTTGCGGGCGTCCATGTACGCGCCGGCGAACCGTTCGATGACATGCCAGCGCAATTCGACCAGGAACACGGCAACCAGCGCGATGGCCAGCAACGCGATGAGCACTGCGTGAATCACGTTCTTCATGACCTTACAACATAGCCAACAAGCCCTCCCAAGTCAAAGAAAAAGGCGGTGCGCCGGCCCCCGGGAGAAGCCAAAAAAGGGTTGACAGGACGGGCCTCGCGGGATAGAATCCGTCGACTGTCGGAAGGGAAATCCACGCCACGGATCCTCCCCTCGAATCCATCCCTTTTCGGACGCCCGGGAGCACATGGACTACACCGCTGCCACGACCATCGGTGCGCTGCGCGGAATGGGATATCCGCAACGGACCGTCAAGGACGAGATGCGGGACAACCTGATCGTCAAGCTTGCCCGCGGCGAGCAGGTCTTTCCCGGCATCGTCGGATACGACAAGACCGTCATCCCCGAACTGGTCAACGCGATCCTGTCCCGGCACGACTTCATTCTCCTCGGGCTGCGGGGACAGGCGAAGACCCGCATCCTGAGAGCCCTGGTCACACTGCTCGACGAATACCTGCCCGTGATCGCGGGCTGCGAGATCAACAGTTCGCCCTACGCGCCCGTCAGCCGGCGCGCCCGGGACCTCGTGTCCGAACACGGGGACGACACCCCCATCGAATGGATCGGCCGGTCGCGGCGTTACGGCGAGAAGCTCGCCACGCCCGACGTGACCATTTCCGACCTGATCGGCGACATCGATCCCATCAAGGCGGCCTCCCAGCGGCTTCACTACGCCCACGAGGGCGTGATCCACTTCGGCATCATCCCGAGGATGAACCGGGGCGTTTTCGCCGTGAACGAACTGCCCGATCTACAGCCTCGCATCCAGGTCGGCCTGCTGAACATCATGGAGGAGAAGGACATCCAGATCCGGGGATTCCCGGTGCGGATCCCCCTGGACGTGATGATCGTCTTCTCCGCGAACCCGGAAGACTATACCAATCGCGGGACCATCATCACTCCGCTCAAGGACCGGATCGATTCGCAGATCCTGACCCACTATCCCGTCAGCCGCGAATACGCCATGGCCATTACCGACCAGGAGGCCTGGACCGAGCGGTCCGGCGGCGTGCGGGTCGACATGCCGTCCTTCCTGCGCGAAACGGTGGAGGAGATCGCCTTTCAGGCCCGGAGCAGCGAGTTCATCGACCAGACCTCCGGCGTAAGCACGCGCATGACCATCGCCGCCATGGAGAACCTGGTCAGCCAGGTCGAGAAGCGATGCATCCTGCAGGGCAAGCGGTCCGTCGTGCCCCGCATGTGCGACCTGTCCGCCGTGATCCCGGCGATGACGGGCAAGCTGGAACTCGTTTACGAGGGCGAGCAGGAAGGCGAGGTTAAAGTAGCCGAGGCGCTGATCGGCCGGGCCGTGAAGGAAGTCTTCGGACACTATTTCCCCGCAGCCTTCGGCGAAGATGAGGAACGCGACGCGTGCTACCAGGAAGTCCTCGCCTGGTTTGAAGAAGGACAGACGGTCGAGATTTCAGACACCATGGACGACAAATCCTATTATGGCGCGCTGAACGGCGTCGACGGGTTGCGGAAGCTGGCCGGCCGGCACGTCCGGACGGAAAACCGGGCGGAACTGTCCGTTGCAATGGAGTTCCTGCTCGAGGGCCTGCACCAGCATTCGAGGATCAGCAAGAACGTCGCCGACGGCCGGCGATCCTACAGCGATATGATGGGCAGTCTGTTCGAAGGCTGAGCGGGATATTCGGGGCAGGTAAATCTATTGACAAATCCCCGCGCGCGCATTATTTTTTTCTGTTTGTCCGGTAGGTAGAAAGGCCTTGTGGAATCGGGTGGTACAGCCTTGAATAGCACTGACATAGCACTGGATCAACGCAGGAGTCAGTCATTGAAAAACGTCAGGATCACGCTTCCCGACGGCGGCCAGATCGAAATGGAACTGGGATCGACGGTCATGGACGCGGTGGCGCGCATTGGTCCCGGTCTGGGCAAGGCGGCGCTCGCGGCCAAGATCGACGGCGCCCAGGTCGACCTGGACCATCGGCTGGACGGGGACGCCTCCCTCGAGGTGCTGACCTTCAGCAATCCCGAGGGCCGGGAGGTCTACTGGCACAGCACGACGCACCTGATGGCCCAGGCCACCAAGGAGCTGTTCCCCGAAGCGCAGCTGACCATCGGTCCGCCGATCGACGAGGGATTCTACTACGACTTCGACAAGCCGGAGCCATTCACGACCGATGATCTCGAGCGCATCGAGGGCCGCATGGTCGAGCTGTCCCGGGCGGACATGCCCATCCGGCGCCGCGAGCTCACCCGGGAGGATGCCCGCGCCCTGTTCACCGAGCGGGGCGAGTCCTACAAGGTCGAGATGATCGACGACCTCGAGGCCGACGAGGTGATCAGCATCTACGAGCAGGGGGATTTCATCGACCTCTGCCGGGGCCCGCACATCCCGTCGACAGGCAAGATCAAGGCCTTCAAGCTGCTCAGCGTCGCGGCCGCCTACTGGCACGGGGACGAGAACAACCAGAGTCTGCAGCGGATATACGGCGTATCCTATCCCCGAAGAAAGGACCTGGACGAGTACCTGGAACGGCGCGCAGAGGCCGAGCGGCGGGACCACCGCAAGCTGGGCCGGCAACTCGGGCTGTTCATGTTCCATCCCTATGCGCCGGCGTCGCCCTTCTTCTTCCCGAAAGGCGCCCGGGTCTACAACACCCTGACCGACTACGTGCGCGATCTATACAAGAAGCACGGGTACGACGAAGTCATCACTCCGCTGATCTACGAAGCCGGTCTGTGGAAGACCTCCGGCCACTACGAGCATTTCTGGGACGAGATGTTCACCATAAACGCCGACGACCGGGAATACGCGCCCAAGCCGATGAACTGTCCCAGCCACTGCCTCATGTACGCGGCGGGGCACCATTCCTACCGCGATCTGCCCATCCGGTACGCCGATTTCGCCCGGCTGCACCGGCACGAGCGTTCTGGGGTGACGGCCGGCCTGATGCGGGTGCGCTCCTTCTCACAGGACGACGCCCACATCTTCTGTCGCCCCGATCAGATCCGGGACGAAGTCGACGATTTCATCAAGATGCTGTCGGACGCCTACACTACGCTGGGGTTCGAGGACACTGTCATCCACCTGTCCACGCGATCGGAAAAGCGCGCCGGTTCCGACGAGCTCTGGGACCAGGCGGAGGAGACCCTCGCCCGCGTGCTGGACGACCTGGGGGTCGATTACGAGGTGTCGCCCGGCGAGGCGGCCTTCTACGGACCGAAAGTGGATTTTTTCGTGAAGGACGCCCTCCAGCGCCCCTGGCAGCTGGGCACATGCCAGCTTGACTTCAACATGCCGGAGCTTTTCGACCTGGAATACATCACCGAATCCGGCAGGCCCGCCCGGCCCGTCATGATCCACCGCGCCATCCTCGGAAGCCTGGAACGGTTCCTCGGCGTGTACATCGAGCACTGCGCCGGCGCGTTCCCGACCTGGCTGGCGCCGGTCCAGGCCGTCGTGATCGGCATATCGGAACATCAGACCCATTATGTCCACGGCGTGGCGCGCAGGCTCGAAGACGCGGGGATCCGGGTCGAGATAGACGTGAGAAACCAGAAAGTTGGATACAAGATCCGCGAGGCGGAGACGAAGAAGATCCCCTTCATGGCCATTGCCGGGGCCCGCGAGATGGAGGCCGGCGACGTGTCCGTGCGCCGTCACGGCCAGGGCAACCTGGGGAATATGCCGGTGGAAGCCCTGATCGGCGCGGTGAGAGAAGAAATCGACCGGACCGTCCGGACAAGCCGGACCGTCCAGGCGGCGGAATAAACCGAATTCACAAGGATCCGGGAGGAAAGCCATTCAAAAGAGAACCGTCAGAGTCAACGGAATGATTCGCGTGCCCCAGGTGCGGGTGATCAGCGCGGAAGGCGAGCAGGTCGGCATCATGGAGACCAGGGAGGCCATGCAGCTTGCGTCCGGCGCCGACCTCGACCTCGTGGAAGTGTCGCCCGATGCCCGCCCGCCCGTCTGCAAGATCATGGACTTTGGCAAGTACAAGTACGAGCAGAGCAAGCGGGTAAAGGAATCGCGCAAGAAGCAGCACGTGACGCAACTGAAGGAGATCCGCTTCAAGACGCCCAAGATCAGCGAACACGACCTGGAGTACCGGGCCGAACAGGCCCGCGATTTCCTGAAGCACGGGAACAAGGTCAAGGTGTCCGTGCGGTTCTGGGGCCGTGAAATGACGCACGTGGAACTGGGCCAGCGGAAACTGGAGCACATGGCGCAGATACTGGAAGACGTGGGCACCATCGAACAGCGGCCCAGGCTGGAAGGCCGCAGCATGTCGCTGGTCCTCATGCCGAGGTAGAAACCAGGAGTAGATCATGCCGAAAATCAAGACGTTGAAAGCGGCGGCGAAACGCTTCAAGCGGGTAGCCTCCGGCAAGTTCAAACGCAGCCATTCCCACGCGACCCACAATAAGTTGTCCAAGAACGGCAAGCGCACGAGAAGCCTTCGCGGTACCGCCATGGCGAGCAAGGCCGACACCCCGCGCCTCAAGCGGATGATGCCGAACTAAATTAAGGAATAAGACATGCCACGCGCCACGAACGCCACCGCCTCGCACAGGCGGCGCAAGAAAACCATCAAGCTGGCCAGGGGATACTGGGGCCGCCGCAACCGGCTTTACCGGACAGCCCGCGAAGCCGTCAACCGGGGCTGGGCCTACGCGTACCGCGACCGCCGCCGGCGCCGTCGCGATTTCCGCCGTCTGTGGATCACCCGGATCAACGCGGCGGCAAGGCTTAACGGCCTGACGTACGGTCAACTCATACACGGCTTGAAGCTGGCCCGGATCGAAATCGACCGGAAACTCCTTGCCGAACTCGCCGTCAACGATCCGCCCGCCTTCGCCGTGGTGGCAGACGCAGCCAAAGCGCAGGTCTCCTGACGCTAAACCACCGTAGACCGCTGAAGGACCGGGACCGGACCATCCATGGTACAGGAAGCAGAAGCGATTGAAGCCCGGGCGCTGGAGGAAATCGCCCGCGCCGCCGACCCGTCGGACCTGGAAGATATCCGCATCAGGTACATGGGGAAGAACGGCGACCTGACCCGCGTCCTGCGGTCCGTGGGCAAGGCGGAACCCCGGGACCGCCCCCGCATCGGCCAACGGGTCAACCAGGCCAAGAAGACCATCGGCGAAGCCCTGGAAGCGCGCAGGGCGGCGTGCGAAGCGGGTGGGGAAACCGCGGCAGGCGTCCTGGACGTCACGCTGCCGGGACGCCCCCCGCCCCTGGGAAGCAAGCATCCCCTGACCCTGATCCGCGAGGAAGTCACCGAGATCTTCCGGGACATGGGTTTCTCGGTGGTGGACGGTCCCGAGGTGGAGTGGGACTACTACAACTTCGAAGCGCTGAACATCCCGCGCGACCACCCGGCCCGGGATACCCAGGACACCTTCTACCTCGGCAGCGACATCGTGCTGCGGACCCATACCTCGCCGGTGCAGGTCCGGGTCATGGAACAGCAGAAGCCCCCGGTGCGCGTGATCGTGCCGGGACGCACCTACCGCCACGAGAACCCCGACGCCACCCACGCCTTCACTTTCCACCAGTGCGAGGGCCTGTACGTGGACAAAGGGGTCACGATGGCGCAGCTCAAGGGCGACATGACCTACTTCGCCCAGCGGCTCTTCGGCGGGAAGGTCAAGGTGCGATTCCTCCCCGATTTCTTCCCCTTCACCGAACCCAGCGTACAGTACGACTTCTCCTGCGTCGCGTGCGGCGGCGGCGGTTGCCGGATCTGCAAGTATTCGGGTTGGCTGGAGATCTCGGGCGCCGGCATGGTCGACCCGGCCGTCTTCGGATTCGTGGACTACGATCCGGAAGTATACACCGGCTACGCCTTCGGCATGGGGCTGGACCGCCTCGCCATGTTCAAGTACGGGATCGACAGCATCCATATGTTCCTGGAGAACGACCTGCGCCAGCTCGAAGGCGACTGAGCGCGGTGCGTCCGGCAAGGAGCCAGGTGTTTCCGGCAAGGAGCCAAGCGTCCCATGGTGATTAAAGTACCCCTTTCGTGGCTGCAAGCGTACTGCGACATCCCGTGGCCCGTCGAAGAACTGGTGGACCGGCTGGTCATGTCCGGCCTGGAAGTCGACGGCGTCGATACAGTCGGCAGCGACTTAGAGGGGTTCGTCGTCGGACACGTGAAGCGCGTGGATCGCCATCCCAACGCCGACCGGCTTTCACTTTGCACCGTGGACGTGGGGGGCGAGTCCCTGCAGGTCATCTGCGGGGCGCCGAACGTGGCCGCCGGCCAGAAGGTGCCGGTCGCGCGGGTCGGCGCGGTGCTGCCCGGCGGCATGGAGATCCGGAAAGCGAAGATCCGCGGGGTGGAGTCCTTCGGGATGATCTGCTCCGAGGCCGAACTGAACCTGTCCGACGACCACGAAGGCATCATGGTGCTCAATGCCGGCGTCGAACCCGGACAGCCCCTGAAGGACATCGTGGGCGGACTGGAAACGGTGCTGAGCATCGACGTGGGCACCAACCGCCCCGACTGCCTCTCGCTCATCGGCGTGGCCCGGGAGATCACCGCCCTGTCCGGCGGCGAACTGCGCCTGCCGTCCGGCGGCGTCGAGGAAGCGGGTACTCCCGTCGATACCCTGGCCAGCGTCCGCGTCGACGCCCCCGATGACTGCCCCCGGTTCGTGGGCCGCGTGATCACCGGCGTCCGGATCGGGCCTTCGCCGGACTGGCTGAAGAGCCGGATCGAAGCCGCCGGTATCCGGTCCATCAGCAACGTGGTCGACGTGACGAACTATGTCATGCTCGAAATGGGACAGCCGCTGCACGCCTACGACCTGGACCGGCTGGCGGGACGGGGGATCGTCGTTCGCCGCGCCGGGGAGGAGGAGGCCTTCACCACCCTGGACGGGGTGGACCGTACCCTCGACGGCGAGGTGCTGATGATCGCCGACCACGAAACGGGCATCGGCATCGGCGGCGTGATGGGCGGACTGGATACCGAGATCACCCCGGAAACCGACAGGGTCTTCCTGGAAGGCGCCTGTTTCGACGCGGTGCGGGTGCGGCGGGGTTCGAAGGCGCTGCAGTTACAGACGGACGCGTCGCGCCGGTTCGAACGGGGCATGGACCCGGAACTGCAGGGCGAGGCCGTGGGCAGGGCCGCGGGACTGATCGCCGAGGTGGCCGGGGGCGTGGTGGCGGAAGGCATGATCGACGTCCGGACCCCGGCCGGGCCCGATCCGGCGATCCGGTTGCGCACGAGCCGCGTAAACGGGTTGCTGGGCACTGGCCTGGACCGCGACGAGATCGTCGCGTTGCTGCGGCGGCTGCGGTTCGACGTGCGGACCGACGGCGCGGATCTCGAGGTCGGCGTGCCGTCGTTCAGGCGGGACGTGGTTCGCGAAGTGGATCTGATCGAGGAGGTCGCCCGCCTCTATGGTTACGACAGGATCGAACCGGTGGCTTCGGCGCCGCCCCGCGACGATACGGCCGAAGCCCGGGAACGTGAGGAGGCCCTCCGCGGCAAGCAGGACGACCAGCGGCGCCTGCGCGACGCGATGGCCGGGTTCGGCTTCACGGAGGTGGTCACTCACAGTCTACTGCACCCGGACCTGAACCGGCTCATAGATCCAGACCGCCCCAGCGTCATGATCGACAATCCCCTGAGTCCCGAACTCTCCGCCATGCGCACGAGCCTGGCGGCCTCGGTGCTGGGCATCGTGCGTTGGAACGCCAATCGCAAGGTACGAGACATCCGCATATTCGAGGCCGGGCGCGTTTTCTGGTCGAAAGAAGAAGGCCTTCCCGACGAACCCGAACACCTCTGTTTCGCCGTCACGGGGCAGCGCCACAGCCCGCACTGGGACGGCCCTCCGGGGGCCTTCGATTTCTACGATTTGAAGGGTCTGGCCGAGGCACTGCTCGGCCGGTTAGGACTTGACAGGTTCGAAACCGTCCCGTATGATAAGATCGATCCTCTGTTCGATGCAGACCGGACCGGCGAACTGCTCGCGGACGGGGTGCGGACCGGCCGTTTCGGCGCGGTGTCGCACCGGGTTCTCGACCATTACGAGATCCGGGAACCCGTATGGATGGGGGTGATCGACTGCGGCGTCCTCTTCGACCAGGCGTCCGATAGAAGGACCTATCGTGCGCCGCCCAAGTACCCCGCGGTCGAGAGAGACCTGGCTATTGTCGTACCCGAAGAGGTTACTCATCGGGACATACTGAATGAAATCCGCGCGTGTAGCGGCGACCTCCTGGAATCGGTCGAACTGTTCGACGTGTACCGGGGGACGCAGATCGCGGCCCAAAGCAAGAGCATGGCGTACGCCATGCGGTTCAGGTCCGGAGAACGGACGCTGACGGACGCTGAAGTCACGCGGCTTCAGGACAAGGTGCTGCGGCGGTTGGTGAGCCGGTACCGGGCGGAACTTCGCTCCTAGCGTCGTCGAGGCGCGCTGGAATACACCTTTGCGGAGGGATTCATGCAAGAACAATCCATAGAGCTGTTGCTGGGCCGGATCGAATCGATGATCGACATGATCCAGCGCCTGAAGGACGAAAACGCGGATCTGCGCGGCCGGAACCAGAACCTCGAGACGCAGGTCCAGGAACTGCAGCAGCAGCAGGAGCAGTCGGTTACCTCGAAAGAAGAACTGGAACAGGAAAACCAGGCGCTGCGCGTCAAGCAGGACGACATCAAGGCACGTATAGACACGATGCTGTCGCGCCTGGACGTCATCGAGTAAGATCAGTCCGGCTCAGTCCCTGTTTTGACCGTCGCAGTTCGCCTGGCCCCCGGCATGCGTTTGCTGGCCGGTTGCTCACCGGGATGGACCCATTATGGATGACGAGAAAGTCACCGTACGCGTCAACATCTGCGGGACCGAATATCCGATCCAGGCGGAAGAGGAAGCCGAGTACATCCAGCGGATCGCCGCCTACGTGGACGAGCGCATGCGCGAGGTGCCCGTCAGCGTGACCATGCAATCCCTCACCAGCGTGGCGGTCCTCACGGCGATCAGGATAGCCGACGAACTGCACAAGGAACGTGAAAAACAGCAGAACCAGGTCGAATCGGAGTCCATGCATCACGATCGGATCGCGGAACTGATCCGGCGCATGGACGAGTTGATGGAGCACCAGGTTCCTGAACAGGATGAAGAGAAGGAAGACCATGACCGATCTTGTTGAGGAACGGACCATGTCCGGAACAACCGTAGTAATTGAAGAAGGTGGTTGCCACTATGCTTGTGACGATCAGTCTCTACGCAGGCACCGCCCTGATCATGTTTCTCTTCGGATGGTTCATTCGAAAGCGTGTCGAAAAACGTAAGACGGACAGTATGGAGCGCTTGGCAGAGAGCATCCTCGCAGAGGCGGTGGAAGAAGCTGAAACGATAAAGAACACGGCCAGGATCGAAATGGAGGAGGAATCCTACCAGGCCAAGGCAAAATTCGAGCGAGAAAGTAACCAGTCCCGCCAGGACATCCAACGCGTCGAAAAACGGATCTCGATCAGGGAGCAGAACCTGGAGCGCAAGGCCGACTACGTGGCCAAGCGCGAAAAAGGCATTCAGAAGCAATTCCAGTCGCTGGAGGAGCGGGACGAGAAACTGGTGGAATCCGAAGAGCGGCTGGACCAGCTGATCCAGCGGCAGACCGAACAACTCGAGCAATCCGCCGGCATGACGACGGAGGAGGCGAGAAAGGCGCTGCTCAGCAATATCGACGCCCGGATACGCGCCGAAGCCGGCCAGCAAGCCCGCAGCATCATCGAAGAAGCCCGCCAGAACGCGGAGGTCGAAGCCCGGGAAATTATCACGCACGCGATGCAGAAGTACACGCTGGATCACGTGACGGAAACGACGACGTCGGTCATATCCCTCCCCGATAACGAAATGAAGGGACGCATCATCGGGCGCGACGGACGCAACATCCAGGCGTTCGAAATGTCAACGGGGATCGACGTCATCGTCGACGACACCCCCAATGCCGTCGTCCTATCCGGGTTCAACCCCATGCGCCGCGAAATCGCGAAGCTCTCCATGGAGAAGCTCATCCAGGACGGGAGAATCCATCCCGGATTCATCGAGCAGGTCGTCTCCAAGACCCAGGAAGAAATCAGCGATCTGATCCAGGATACGGGCGACCAGGTGCTCTTCGACCTGGGCATTACCGGCGTCCGTCCAGAGTTGGCCATGCTGCTCGGGCAACTGAAGTACCGGATGACCGGCGGTCAGAACGCGCTGCATCACTGCCGCGAAGTGGCCGAGCTGGCGGGAATCATGGCGCAGGAACTGGACCTGGACGTGACCCTGGCCAGGCGCTGCGGACTGCTGCACGACATCGGAAAGGCCGTGGAAGGCGGCCCGGAAGGCGCGCACGGGGAACTGGGAAGATCGGTTGCCGAGAAGTACGGAGAACCGTCCGAAGTGCTGGAATGCATTGACGCCATCCACGGAAATCCGGAAGAGACCACCCCCATGGCCGTCGTGGTCAGAACCGCCGACAGCCTCTCCATGTCCAGGCCCGGCGCGCTCAGGGAACCGCTGGAAAAGTACGTCCGCCGGCTCCGGGAGATGGAACGGCTGGTGAGCTCCTTCGACGGCGTATCCAGGGCCTTCGTCATGAAGGCGGGAAAAGAAGTGCGGGTCATGATCGATCACGAGGAAGTCGACGACCTCCGCGCGGTCCAGCTCGCCACGGAGATCGCCCGCAAGATCCAGGCCCGGATGGAATACTCGGGCCAGATCAAGGTGACGGTCATCCGGCAGACCCGGGCGGTCGAAATCGCCAGGTAGGGGTGTTGCCGGAACAGGCGAGGGAGGAAGGCCAGGCTTGGTGAACGAGGGCGACAACGGCGTACTGACCGTTACCGAACTGACCGCGGGGATCAAGACGCTCCTCGAGGAAGCGTTTCCCTACGTGTCGGTATACGGTGAAATCTCCAACTACAAGCGGCACTCGTCCGGTCATGCCTACTTCTCGCTGAAGGACGACCGCAGCCAGCTGCGTTGCGTCATGTGGCGGTCGGCGAACCGCAAACTGACCTTCGAACCCGAAGACGGCATGGAGGTCCTGGCGCGGGGCGCCCTTTCCGTCTACGACGTGCAGGGGCAGTACCAGCTCGTCGCCCAGCAATTGAAGCCCGTGGGCGCGGGCGTGCTCCAGGCGGCCTTCGAGCGGTTGAAGGCCAAGCTCGAGAAAGAGGGCCTGTTCCGCGAGGAACACAAGCAGGCGCTTCCTTCCTTCCCGGAGCGGGTGGGCGTGGTCACCTCCGCTTCCGGCGCCGCGATCCGGGACATCATCCAGGTCCTGCGCCGACGCGCGCCGTGGGTCTCGATCATACTCCGGCCGGCGCCCGTGCAGGGCGAAGGCGCCGCGGCGGAAATCGCGGCCGCCATCGAAGAGATGAACGATTACGGCGAGGTGGACGTACTGATCGTCGGCCGGGGAGGCGGATCGGTGGAGGACCTGTGGGCGTTCAACGAAGAGGCGGTGGTCCGGGCGGTCTACCAGTCCCGGATCCCGGTGGTCTCCGCCGTGGGACATGAAACGGACTACACGCTGACCGACTTCGCGGCCGATCTCCGGGCGCCCACGCCGTCGGGCGCGGCCGAAATCGTCGTCCGCGACCTGCGGGAATTGAAGGACCGGTCGGAGGCCGTGTTGAGACGGCTTTGCGGAAGCATGACGGGGTACCTGGACCGGTCCCGCCAGCGCGTTGTCACGGCACTGACCAGTTACGGACTCAGGCGGCCCGTCGACCAGATCGGCCAGTACGCCCAGTTTACCGATGAACTGACCCGCCGCCTGGCCGACCGGTGCTTCCACGACCACGAAACACGCGTCCAGCTGGTCGGCGGACTGGCCGGACGGCTCCAGGCCCTCAGCCCGCTCTCCGTCCTGGAACGCGGATACGCCGTGTGCCAGCGCGCGTCGGACGGGCGCATCGTCCGCGACGCGGATGAACTCAGCGTCGACGACCGCGTGAACGTACGCCTGCGCAAGGGCGAAGCGTTCTGCCGGGTCGAGCACCTCCATGACGGGGCGGAACCGACTGAGCCCGCCGCCCGGGGGAAACGGCGCGAGGAAGCGCCGGCCACATTCGGCCTGTTCGATGAATCGAATACCACCGAAACTGCCTGACCGACGGGATACCGAGGATGAACGAGAAGGAAAAACCGACTTTCGAGGAGGCGCTGAAGCGCCTCGAGCACATCGTCGAACGCATGGAACAGGGCGATCTCCCGCTGGATGAATCACTCGCCCTCTTCCAGGAGGGCATCGAGCTTTCCCGGATCTGCACCCGGCAGCTGAACGCGGCGGACGAACACGTGCGCAAGCTGGTGCGCGTGGAGAACGGCCGGTTCGTCATCGAGCCCTTCGAACCGGAATCGCCGCCCAGCCAGGGCAACGACCTGCAGTTCTAGATTCCGGCGACCCCCATCGAGCGTTCCGACAGGACCGCACCAGATGAATGGCGTCGTATATGACCGATACCCCGGGGAAGCAGGACTTCCTCGACGCGCTGGCCGTACGAAAGGAATGGGTGCGCGAGTACCTGGAGGCTGACCGCCGTAAAGTCCTGTTCGTTCCGGAGGACATACACGACGGGGTGTTCAGCTACCTGAAGGCGTCCGGCAAGGTGCTTCGTCCCTGCGTGCTCTACTTCTCCTGCGGTGCCGTGGGCGGCAGGGAGCGGTCCGCAACGCCCGCGGCGGTCGCGGTGGAACTGTTCCACACCTGGACCATCGTGCATGACGACATCATGGACCGGGACGCGCTGCGGCGCGGCACGCCCACCGTCCACGAGGAGTTCCGGCGACGGGCGCTGGCCGGCGGGGCTTTCGACGAAAGAGAAGCCGCCCACTACGGCCTGTCCATCGGGATCATGACCGGCGAGGTCCAGCACGGGTGGGCTACCGGACTCCTGACCGAACTGTACGACGCGAACGCGGACAACGGCGAGGTGGTGATCGAACTCATCCGCTACCTGGAGACGGAAGTTCTCCTGGCCCTCGTAGGCGGACAGGCACTGGACATTCAGTACGCCAAGGCGCCCATGGACAGCCTGGACGAAGCGTCCGTGATCGACATGTTCTGGAGAAAAACCGGCGCGCTCTACGCCTTCGCGGGCGCGGCCGGCGCGATGATCGGCCTGAATACGCCGGACCGGAACCACCCCATGGTGCGGGCGATTTCATCGTTCACCGGGGAATGCGGCGTGGCCTTCCAGTTGCAGGACGACATCCTGGGCCTCACGGCCGACGAGGCCACGCTGGGGAAACCGGTGTGCTCCGACCTCCGGGAAGGGAAGCGCACCCTGCTGCTCGTCCACACCTACCACAAGGCTTCGCCCGCCGAGCGGCGGTTTCTGCTCGACGTCGTCGGAAAACCGGGGGCTACCGACGAGCAGATCGCGGAGGTCCGCGACCTCATCCTGGCACACGGCGGTCTCGACCACGCCCGGACGCTCATGGAACAGCGCGTGGCCGATGCCATTCGAAATCTCGATGCGATTCCCGACTCTTCTTATAAGGGGTACCTGGTCAATTGGGCGGAGTACCTGATCGGAAGGACCTTCTGATGCATCGCGTGGGCATCATCGCCAATCCGGCACGGCCTGTAGTCGCCGGACTGATTCCGGAACTCGTTCGAATGGTCACGTCGCGGTCCGGAAAGCCAACGCTCGCGGCCGACCTGGCGGCCACGGCCGGCGAGGCAGTGGCCCGCCGGGAGTGCGTGGTCGTGGATTCGGACGAACGCGCGGTGGAAGACGTCGACTGGGTCATCGCCATCGGGGGGGACGGCACGCTGCTCAAGACCGCGCGCCTGGTGGGCGCTTCCGGCACCCCCATTCTCGGCATCAATTCCGGAAAGCTCGGATTCATGATGCAGACGACGCCCGGCGATCTCGACGACGCCCTCGAACGCGTCTTCGACGGGCGGTACACGCTGGACAAGCGACTGGTCCTGCAGGGACGGATAGCGAACGGGTCATTTTCGGCGCTGAACGATATCGTAATCGACAAGGGCGCGATCTGCCGGGTCATCGAACTGGGCATCTATATCAATGACGAATACGTCAACGACGTCATGGCCGACGGTCTGATCGTGTCGACCCCGACCGGTTCCACGGCCTATTCGCTGGCGGCGGGAGGCCCGATTCTGGCGCCCGACATGGAAGCGATCGTCGTGTCGCCTATCTGTCCGCATACGCTTTCCAACCGCGCCATGGTGCTCGCCGCGCGGGACCGCATCCGGATCGAAGTCCGGGCGGACCATCCCGATCTCCTGCTCACCGTGGACGGCCAGGAGAACGTGGTGATCCAGCCGGGCAACACGGTCGAGCTTTACCGGGCTGACCACACCATACACCTGATCAGGTTCACGGATCGTTCCTTTTACGATGTCCTGCGCACGAAGCTGAAATGGGGGGAACGCTGAACAACCCGGTCCAGCCGTTCATGTTGTAGCCTATGCTCGCGAACCTGAGGGTCACAAACTACGCGCTCCTGGACAAGGTGGACATCGAGTTCACCCCCGGACTGAACGTGCTCACGGGTGAAACCGGCTCCGGGAAGTCCATCCTGATCGGCGCGCTGGGACTCATTCTCGGCGGCCGGGCCGCGTCGGACACCATACGGGGCGGTGCGAAGTCCGCGATCGTCGAGGGGCTGTTCGAAGGAGAGCGCGACCCGCAACTGCGGGACCTGCTGTCTGAGATCGGCGTGGACCCGGAGGAGGATGGGCTGATCATCCGGCGGGAGGTCAGCCGCGACGGGCGCAACCGGTGCACGATCAACGGCAGCCTGGTCACCGTTTCCGTCCTCAGGAGACTGGGCGTCCTGTTGGTCGACCTGCACGGACAGCACGATCACCAGACGCTGCTGAACCCGCGGACGCACCGGGACTTCCTGGACGGTTTCGAGGACGTACGAACGCCGAAGCAGTACGTCGCCGAAGCCTACCGCCAGTTCACCGAACGGTCAGGGGCCCTTCGGCTGTTGGAGGAGGAACTCGCCGCCACCCGGGAACGGGAGGAACTCTACCGCTTCCAGCTCGACGAGCTCGAGCAGGCGGACCTTTCGCCGGGGGAGGACGAGGAACTGGAGAGGGAGCGGGCTGTCCTGGAGCACGCGGAACAGTTGATCCGGGTCGCTTCCGAAGCTTCCGAGGCGCTCTCCGAGGGCGAGGGTGCCTTCGTCGACGGACTGGTCCGCGTCATCCGCGCGCTGGAGGAAGCGGAGCGCATCGACCCCTCGCTCGGCGGGGCCCTCGAAAGCGTGCGCACCGCGCGCTACCAGCTCGACGACTGCACCGATTTCCTGCGGCGCTACCGCGACCGCGTCGAATACGACCCGGCGCGCCTGGAAGAGGTGCTGGACAGGCTGGATCTCATCGGGCGGCTCAAGCGGAAATACGGCGCGACGCTCGAGGAGGTCGCGGCCCACCGTGCACGGATCGCCGGAGAACTGGAGCGGATGGACACGGCCGACGAACGCCGGAACCGACTGAGCGAGGAAGTGGAAGCGGCCCGGCGTGACCTTGCCGAAAGGGCGAAGGCCCTGTCGGACCGGCGCAAACTGGTTGCCCGCAAGCTGGAAGGCAGGGTCGTGGCGGAACTGGCGGAGCTGGGCATGGGGAAGACGGGCTTCCAGGTCGGGATCGCGTGGCAGGAGTCCGATGACGGACCGTTGCGGATCGACGGACGCGGTTTCCGCGTGGACGCCCACGGGATGGACCGGATAGAATTCCTGATATCGCCCAATGCCGGGGAGGACCTGAAGCCGCTGGCGAGCATCGCATCCGGCGGCGAGATCTCCCGCATCATGCTGGCACTGAAGGTGATCCTGGCCGAATCCGACCGCATGCCGACGCTGATATTCGACGAACTGGACATTGGGATCGGAGGCCGCATCGCCGAATCGGTCGGTCATCGCCTGAAGCTGCTTTCCAGGGACCACCAGGTGCTGTGCATCACCCATCTTCACCAGGTGGCCTGCTGGGGCCGTACGCATTTCACCGTGCAAAAGCAATCGGCCCGCGGCAGGTCGGTCACGCTGGTCGACCACCTGGACGAGGACGGACGGGTCAGGGAAATCGCGCGCATGCTGGCCGGGGAGACGGTGGACGCCATGGCCCTTTCCCACGCCCGCGAGATGCTGCGTCGCACGGCGGTCGTGTGAACCGATTGATCCCGCGAAGGACGGCGGCATGAGTCCGGATTCCGAAGGGAACGGAAGCACGAGACGGTTCTGGACACCGCCCAATGTGCTGTCCCTTTCGCGCATCGCCGCCGTTCCGTTCATTTACTGGAGTTTCGCCGGGGATGCGCGCCTGGCCCTGTACGGACTCGTTGGGTGCGCCTTTCTGACGGACGCGGCCGACGGTTACCTGGCGCGCCGCTTCCACTGGGCATCCCGATGGGGGCTGGTACTCGACCCGTTGGCCGACAAGATCCTGGTCGGCAGCCTGTCGGTCTTTCTGGTCCTGTTCCGGGAATTCCCGCTGTGGGCGGCCGCGCTGATCATCGCCCGCGACCTGTCCATTCTGATTGCGGGCGCGTACCTGTATCTCAAGCCCGGGAACGTGGTCCTGCCAGCCGACCGGGTCGGCAAGCTGACCACCCTGGCCATGGGCGTCGCGCTGGTCCTCTACGTTGTAGAGTGGCAGCCGTACGGAACGTGGGCCCTCTGGGCGGCCCTCTGCTGCGTGGTCGGATCGGGCCTGCACTACATCCTGGAATTCGCGCGGCGGGAAAGAACGGTCACATGAATCGCGGGGCATCGAAATGGGCAGTCACCGGTTGGCATCACCTGTCGTTCGAACGGCCCGAAGACTGGAGCATCGGCGCGGTATCGGGCGATTTTACGACGGGCTATCTGCGGCTCGACGACACGGAGATGCCCCGTTTCGAGCTGAGGTGGGAGCGCACGCGCGGCCGGGAAGCGCCCGATCAGGTGGTCGCGAGGTATCTCAAGAACCTCACCGGAAAGGGCGGGAAGAAGGCGCCGCCCGTCAAGATCCGGCGCGACCTGGCGCTCATCAAGGACGAATCCGTACTGGCGGAACGGACGGTGGAGGGGTTTCACTGGCGGACGGAAGGACCCGAGCCCCTGCAGGCCTACGGCTGCCTGTGGATGTGCGAAACCTGCGGCCGCACGGTCTTCGCCCAGGTCCTCGGACGGGGGGGAGAGTCCATGATGACCCGGGCCTCGAGACTGCTGAGCACCCTGGACGACCACGCGCGCGGCGACACCGCCACCTGGGCCGTGTACGGGCTGCGCATCGAGCTGCCGTCCGACTACGTCCTGAAGCAACACTCCTTCATGACGGGCCGTATCGAGTTGACTTTCCAGCGCGGCGGCGCCAGATTGGAACTGTTACGGATGAGCCTTGCCGAAATGCACCTGGAGGGCCGGACGTTCCCGGACTGGTTCCAGGACACCTATAGCAGCGAAATCGACGTCTGGATCGACGACGCCGGTCCCACGGGCGGACATCCGTCCATCGGAGGGACGGGCCAGGGCGTGGATCCCGAGACGGTGCACAGCCGCATGGCGTGGCTGCCGTGGCGGCGACCGCAAAAAAAACCATTGAGTTGTCGCGGCTGGCATTGTATCGATGGCAATAGGATATATGTGCTGCGACACCAGGATGAATCGCACCGGCCCGAGTTTCTGGATGAAATAGCCGGTACGGTGGTCTGCCACTGATCTCGGGGTCGTAACCATGCAATTGTTTCGAAAGAAGCCGCCCCCGCTGCCCCGAAGGGAGTTGTTGCGCGCGAAGCCGGTTCGCAATGAGAAGCTGACCTGCGAGGAGAACTCCGACGGGGAGATCGTGCTGGGCATTCCGAGGCGCAAGACCTGGTGGATCAACACCATGTCCCGGATGTTCTACGTGCCGAGCCGGCGGACGGTGGTGCTGGACCGGATCGGTTCGTTCCTTTGGGGGTTGTGTGACGGGCAGAATACGGTAGACCACGTCATATCGACGATCCGGACCGAATACAAACTGGAACGCAAGGAAGCGGAGATCTCCACGCTGACGTACCTGAAACAACTCACGGAGAAGGGGTTGATCGGACTGGCCGTGGCAAACAGAAAAGGAGAAAGGAACGCATGACGACGGAATCGGCCGCGACGGCCGGCACGACGGAGAAACAGATATCGCTGCCCCTGTCCAAGGCGATCGAAATCAGCTTCCGCAGCCTGAGGATCCGGTTCTGGCGGTCGCTGATAACGATCGGAGGCATCTTCTTCGGCATCGCCTTTCTCATGTCCATCCTGACCAGCGCCTCCATCAACGAAGCGCTCGTGGAAGGCGGTTCCCCCCAGGTCCGGGCATTGCTGGAACAGAAGGGCGCGGACGGCGATTCCGCGACGCAGCAGGTATGGCTTGTTTCCCTCTCTCTGCTCGTGTGCGTCGTCGGCATCACCAACGCCATGCTGATGTCGGTGACCGAAAGGTACCGTGAAATCGGAACCATGAAGTGCCTGGGGGCCCTGGACAAGTTCATCATTCAACTTTTCGTGCTGGAGTCCACCTTCCAGGGACTGGTCGGATCGGTAGGCGGGGTCATCATGGGCTGCCTGTTCATGCTGATCTCGATGATGACCTCCTATGGATGGGATCCCCTGGTGCTCTTCCCGGTATTTGAGGTGGCCCAAAGCGGCCTGTATTCGCTGGGGGCCGGACTGGGGCTCGCCATCATCGGAGCGCTGTACCCCGCGTACCGGGCATCCCAGATGCCGCCGGCCGACGCCATGCGTACGGAAGTCTGACGAGGGAATACCACCGGAACACTTTGCTGGATGGCATCAAACCGGAAAGTCGACCTGAAAGGGGCGGGAAATGACTGAAGAGCAGACCGCGGTAATGGACGCGCCGGATACCGAAACCCAGAATATCGTGCGCACCCGCGGGGTCAAGCGGGTGTACCAGATGGGCAAGCTCTCCCTGGAGGCGCTCAAGGGCATCGACATGGAGGTCCAGCGCGGGGAGTACATCTCCATCATGGGCCCGTCGGGCTCGGGCAAGTCCACCCTGTTCAACATGATCGGCGCGCTGGACAAGCCCACGGAGGGCAAGGTCTATATCGACGAGGTCGACGTCGCCCAGCTGGACGCCTACGAACTGGCCTGGCTGCGGTGCCGAAAGATCGGCTACATCTTTCAGACCTTCAACCTGATTCCGGTCATGACCGCCCTGGAGAACGTCACCTTGCCGATGATTTTCGCCGGCCTGGCGACGGACGAGGCCATCGACAAGGGCGTCGATCTGCTGACGCTGGTGGGACTCGGCGAACGGGTCCAGCACAAGCCGCTGGAACTGTCCGGCGGGCAGCAACAGCGTGTCGCCGTGGCCCGCGCACTGGCCAACGATCCGGCCATCGTCCTCGCGGACGAGCCCACGGGCAACCTGGACCGGAAGACGGGACGGGAGATCATCGAGCTGTTGCGGGAACTGAACCAGGAAAAGCAGGTGACGATCATTTCGGCGACCCACGATCTGAAGATGCTGGACGTTTCAGACCGCATCCTGTGGGTGCAGGACGGCAGGATCACCAAGAATCAGCGGCGCGAGGAACTGGATCTGGACCTGGGCCAGATCGGCGCCGAAGAGGAATAATCCGACATTTCCGCGAGCCGAACGCGCGAGCCGGACGTAAGGTCGCCTCGACTCGGGCCCGCCGGTATCAGGCGACGCCGGCTCCGCAGCACTTCTTGTACTTCTTCCCACTGCCGCAGGGACAGGGCGCGTTGCGGCCGATTTTCTGTTCGACCCTGACCGGACGGGACGGGTCCCTGTCGGAATGGCCGCCGCGACGTCCGGACCGACCTGACCGTCCGGACCGTCCGCGTTGCTGGACGCCGGCTTCCGCATCGGGATCTTCCGTGGCCGTGCCGGCCATGCCGGCCATGGCCGGGGCTTCCTGGTGAATCGCCCGCATATTGGTCGGGGTTTCCTGGCGCGGCATCCGCGTTTCGGCCAGTTCGGCATTGAAGACGGTCTTGACGATCTCTTCATCCAGCCGGTCCCACAACTCCTCGAACATGGCGTAGGCTTCCTTCTTGTACTGGATCAGGGGATCCAGCTGGCCGTACGCGCGCAGGCCGATGCCCTCCCGCATCCGGTCGATTTCGTACAGGTGCTCCTGCCAGGCGTTGTCGATGACGTGCAGGGTGGCGAAGCGCTCCAGGTCGCGCATCAGTTCCGGCGAAGGCGCCAGGGCCGTTTCCTTCCGCTCGTAGGACTCGAGCATCTTCTCGTTGGCCAGTTCCACCAGTGATTCCACGTTAAGATCCGCCATTTCCTCCTCGGCCACGGCCACGGCCACATGGAAATTCCGGGCCAGGTCGCCGCTCAGCCCGTCCAGGTCCCAGTCCTCGGGATAGGTCTTGGGATCGGTGTATTCCTCCACCTTCCTTTCCGCCAAGCCGCGGATCATCTCGACGACGTCTTCCCTGAGGTTCTTGCGCTCCAGGGCGAGCAGGCGGCGGTCGTACACGGCTTCGCGCTGCTGGTTCATGACGTTGTCGTATTCGAGCACGTGCTTCCGCATGTCGAAATGCTGGGCTTCCACCCGCTTCTGGGCCCGTTCGATGGACCGGGTCACCATGGAGTGCTCGATCACTTCTCCGTCCGGTATCTTCAGGCGGTCCATGACGGAGGCGATGCGCTCGGAGCCGAAGAGCCGCATCAGGTCGTCCTCGAGCGAGAGGTAGAACCGCGACGAACCCGGGTCCCCCTGGCGTCCGGAACGCCCGCGGAGCTGGCGGTCGATGCGCCGGGCTTCGTGGCGTTCGGTTCCGATGATGTGGAGGCCGCCGAGATCGACTACGCCGGTGCCGAGCTTGATGTCGGTGCCCCGGCCCGCCATGTTCGTAGCGATGGTCACCGAACCGGGCTGGCCTGCCTTCGCGATGATCTCGGACTCCTGCTGATGGAACTTGGCGTTCAGCACGTTGTGCTTGATACCCCGGCGCTTCAGCATGCGGCTCAGCGTTTCAGAGGCGTCGACGGAGGTGGTCCCGATCAGGATGGGCTGGCGCTTTTCGTTCAATTCCTCGATTTCATCGATGACGGCGTTATACTTCTCACGGCGGGTGCGAAAGACCACGTCGTCGTGGTCGGTGCGACGGATCGGTTGATTGGTCGGGATCTCCACCACGTCCATCTTGTAGATCGCGAAGAACTCGCTCGCCTCCGTAACGGCCGTGCCGGTCATCCCCGCCAGCTTGTCGTACATGCGGAAGTAATTCTGTATGGTGATGGACGCGACCGTGCGCGTTTCCTGCTCGATCTTCACGCCTTCCTTGGCCTCGATGGCCTGGTGCAGGCCCTCGGCCAGCCGCCTGCCGTACATCAGCCGGCCCGTGAAGGTGTCCACCAGGACGACCTTCCCGTTCTCAATGACGTAATCGATGTCTTTTTCGTAGATCGCGTAGGCCTGGAGCAGCTGGTGCATGTTGTGGATGCGTTCGCTGCGTTCGGCGTAGAGTTTCTCCAGTTCGGCTTTACGTTCGCCCTGCTGCTCCTCGCTCAGACTGGCGTCCGACTCGATTTCCACGATGCCTTCGCCTAGGTCGGGTATGATGAAGAGTTCCTGTTCGCCCGGCGAAAGGAGCTCCCGGCCCTTCTCGTTGATTTCGGTATGGCGGGTCTTCTCGTCGACCGTGAAGAAGAGCTCGTCGTCCAGAACCGGCATCTTCTTCTCCCGGATAAAGTCCCCCTCTACCTGCTGGATCAGCTTCTTGATGCCGGGTTCCTGCTGCAGCTTCAGGAGTTTCTTGTTCTTCGGCATGCCCCGCTGTGCCTGCAGCAGCTTGATCCCGGCGTCGTAGTCGTCCTCCTCGTTTTCCAGCATCGCTTCCGCCTCCGAAACGATCTTCGCCGCGAAACGGGTCTGGGCCCGCACGAGTTTCTGGACGTCCGGCAGGGATTCGGCGTACTTGCCGGTGTTCGACTCGCTCACCTGGCCCGCGATGATGAGAGGCGTGCGCGCTTCATCGATCAGGATGGAATCCACCTCGTCCACGATCGCGTAAGGGTGGCCCCGCTGCACGCGGTCCTCAAGGCGCCACTTCATGTTGTCCCGGAGGTAGTCGAAGCCGAATTCGTTGGTGGTCCCGTAGGTCACGTCCGCCTGGTAGCCTGCTTTCTTCCGCTCCACATCGGGATCGTTGTTCTGCAGACACTCGACTGTGAGCCCAAGGAACTCGAAGACCGGTCCCATCCAGGCCCGGTCGCGCTTGGCGAGGAACTCGTTGTGCGTCACCAGGTGGGCGCCGCGTCCGGTAAGTCCGTTGAGATACATGGGGAAAAGGGCCACGAGCGTCTTGCCCTCTCCCGTTGCCATCTCGGCGATCTTGCCTTCGTGGAGCACGATCCCGCCGATGATCTGCACGTCGTAGGGCGTCATGTCCCACACCATGTCGCCCTGGCCGGGGACGAACCACGACCTGCCGATCATGCGCCTGCAGGCTTCCTTGACCAGGCCGAAGGCTTCGGGAAGGATGTCGTCCAGTTCCTCGCCGTCCTCCCACCGGGCTCGGAACTCCCGCGTTTTATCGGGAAACTGGGCTTCGTCGAGCGCCTGGTATTCGTCGGCCCATTCATTGACGGCCTCGACGAGCGGTTCCATCCGCTTGACGTCCCGGTCGTGCTTGGTCCCGAAAGCGCTGGCGATCAGGTTCTTGATCGGGGTGATCATGGTCTTAAGGTCCTTGGTTCAGCGTCCCGCCGGCACGCTATACCGGCCTGTACTCCAACCATGAAACTTAAGGGAGCGGCCGGATGGGGACAACTCTTTTCTTCGCACCGGAACGGTCGGTTCCGGGCTGCTGCCGCCCATGAAAAAACCCCGGCGGGCAGGCGTGCGCGCCGGGGTTGCGTGCGGTATTCAAGCGGCAGGACATGCCCCTGTCAGTCGTCGTCCCGGAGGTAGGGACTGAGCTTGCCGCTACGGGTCGCGTGACGCAGACGCTGCAGCGCCCGTTCCTTGATCTGGCGGATCCGCTCACGCGTCAGGCCGAAACGGATGCCGATCTCCTCGAGCGTGTGGGCCCTTTCCGAACCCACGCCGAAGTACAGGCGGATCACTTCCGCTTCGCGGGGCGGCAGGGTGTCCAGCACCTTACCGACGTCCGACTTCAGGAACTGCAGCATGGTGCTCTCGTCCGGCGCCGTCTGCATTTCATCGGGCAGGAGGTCGAGCAGGCTGCGGTCGTCGTCGTGATTGAAGGGTACGTCCAGGGAAATGCAGTGGCTGAACGAACTGAGAGCCTCGTTGATCTCTTCGACCGAAATATCCATTTCCTCGGCGATTTCATCGATATCGGGCTTGCGGCCGAGTTCGTGCTGCAAGTGCTTTGAGGTCTGCTTGATGCGGCGAAGTTCTTCGGAGCGGTTGACGGGGACGCGAACGGTCCTCGACTGATTGGCTATGGACTGTATGATGGCCTGGCGTATCCACCAGACGGCATAGGAGATGAACTTGTAGCCCCTGGTTTCGTCGAATTTCTTGGCGGCCCGCATGAGACCCATGTTGCCCTCGTTGATCATGTCCAGCAGGGGCAGGCCGTAGTTCTGGTACTGGCGGGCCACGCTGACGACGAACCTGAGATTGGCCTTCACCAGCTTGTCCAGCGCATTCTGGTCGCCCTGCTTGATCAAACGGGCCAGCCGCACTTCCTCCTCGGCCGTGATCAAGGGATACTTGGACATTTCGGCCAGGTAGCGGTACAGCGCCTGTTCGTACCTGGCCCCATTTCCATAGGATTCCTGGTATGATGTGCCGATCTTCCCTCACCTCCCCCTCGCGACATGCGCACTGCGCTTCTGTCCCGTCCGCTCCGGCCTATGCGGGCCCGTTACCCGTTACCCCGTGATCGATTGTGGTGTGAACGGTGTGCTGAACGATGCGTGCCATACAGGGTCCTGTAAAAGCTGTCCAGAATATGCGAGCGGCAAAGACGCCATCGTCAGACAGACGGAAAGGACATTCCGGCGGGTGCGCGTTCGAAATCGAAACTGCGTCGTTGCTTAATCCAGTGGGAACCGGAAAGGACCGCCGTCGAATACGACCGCAATCCAACATGCACGGACCATGCGGACCATCGACAAGGACTGGCCCGGACGAACGGCCCCAGCGTAAACAAATTACACCGAAACGCCCGTCAAGTCAAGTGTTTTCCCTTTAAGATTGACAGGCGCGGGGCCGGTGGATAGATTGGGCACGCTCAAAACCGGACGCCGACCCACGAACGGAGATCCTTCCCGCCTAGGAAACCACAGCGGATGACCGCGGAATCGAAGACCCGGCGTATTGCCGTCGTGAACAGGAAAGACGTGGTGGACGCCGTAGGCGAAGGGCTCCGCGGCGATATCCTCGACCTGGGCATCGGGGGCGTCGAGGCCGTTCGGCACGTCCGGCTCTACGCGCTCCACGGCGCCATGTCGGCCGCCGAACTGGACCGGATCACCACCGGTCTGCTCGCCGATCCGGTCACCCAGGAACATCTCGAAATCGCCGTCGCGGGCCTGCCGGTCGCTCCCGGAGAGTGGGGCGTGGAAGTGTGGTTCAGGCCCGGGGTAACCGACGCCGTGGGCGAAACGGCGCTGAAAGGCAGCCGCGACCTGGGCGTCGCGGAGATAGATTCGGTGGACACCGGGCGGGGCTACATCCTGGCGGGTCCGCTCATCCGGTCGCAGGTCGACACCATATGCCGTCGGCTGCTGGCCAACGACGTGATCGAAAGATACGCATGTTACGAAGGGGGCCAATGACCTTCGAGGCCGACCACACGGTCGAGACCTTCTCCCTGCTGAAGGCGACCGACGATGAAATGACGCAGCTGAGCCGGGACGGCATGCTGGCGCTCAACCTGGAGGAAATGCGGTCGATCCGGCACCATTTCAACGCGCTCGGCCGCGACCCGACAGACGTCGAAATGGAGACGCTGGCCCAGACCTGGTCCGAGCACTGCAAGCACAAGGTCTTCAACGGGGTCATCGACTACGTATCGGGCCGTAAGACGGAGCGCATCGACAACCTCTTCGCCCGCACTATCAGGAAGGCGACCGAAGACATCCGCCGGGCCCAGGGGCCGAACGACCGCTGTGTATCCGTGTTCGTCGACAACGCCGGGATCATCGAATTCGACGACGACTATCATCTCGTCTTCAAGGTAGAAACGCATAACCATCCTTCGGCGCTGGATCCCTACGGCGGCGCCAACACGGGAATCGGCGGGGTCATTCGCGATCCGCTCGGGACGGGCCTGGGCGGCAAGCCCATATTCAACACGGACGTCTTCTGCTTTGCGCCGCCCGACTTCCCCTACGACGATCTGCCGGAAGGCGTCCTGCATCCAAAGCGCGTCTTCAAGGGCGTCGTGGCCGGCGTCCGGGACTACGGCAACCGCATGGGCATACCGACCGTCAACGGGGCCATCCTGTTCGACGAGCGGTACCTGGGCAACCCGCTGGTGTACTGCGGCACCGCGGCCATCATTCCGGTCGACCGGTGCGAGAAATCGGCCGAACCGGGCGATCTCGTCGTCACCATCGGCGGGCGGACCGGCAGAGACGGGATCCACGGGGCCACGTTCTCGTCCATCGAGCTGACCGACGCTTCGGAATCTACCGCCACGCAGGCCGTTCAAATCGGGAATCCCATCGAGGAGAAGAAGATCCTCGACGTCCTGATGCAGGCGCGGGACCGCAGGCTCTACCGGAACATCACCGACTGCGGCGCCGGCGGGTTCTCGTCGGCCATCGGCGAGATGGGAGAGGATACGGGCGCGGAAGTGCACCTGGAGAAGGCGCCCCTGAAGTACGGCGGCCTGAAACCGTGGGAGATCTTCCTCTCGGAATCCCAGGAACGCATGATCCTGGCCGTTCCCCCCGAGCACATCGAGGCCCTGCGGGACCTCTGCGCGAGTGAAGACGTGGAGGCCTCGGTGATCGGCGAGTTCACCGGCGACCGGCGGCTCCGGGTCACCCATAAGCCCGATGCGGGAGAAAGCCGGATCACCGTCGCGGACCTGGACATGGAGTTCCTGCACAGTGGGGTACCGCGCATCGTCCGGACAGCCCGGTGGGATCCGCCGGACCATCCCGAGCCGCCCGCGACCGGCCGTCCCGGTCCCGCGCAGAGCCTGATCCGGCTGCTGTCATCCTGGAACGTGGCGAGCAAGGAGTGGGTCGTCCGCCAGTACGATCACGAAGTACAGGGCGGAAGCGTGCTGAAGCCGCTTCAGGGCGCTCGCAACGACGGCCCGGGCGACGCCGCCGTCGTGCGCCCCGTGCTCTCGTCGGACCGGGGTGTCATCGTCGCCAACGGCATCAACCCCTCCTATGGCGATGTAGATCCGTACTGGATGGCGGCATCCGCCATCGACGAAGCTCTCCGCCAGATCACCTGCGTCGGGGGCCGTATCGACCGGACCGCGCTGCTGGACAACTTCTGCTGGGGCAATCCGGACAAGCCGGACCGTCTCGCCGCGCTGGTCCGCGCGGCCAAGGCCTGTTACGACGTCGCGGTAGCCTACGGCACGCCTTTCATCTCGGGGAAGGACAGCTTCTACAACGAGTTCTCCGACGGCGAACGGACCATCGCCATCCCGCCCACGCTGCTCATCTCGGCCATCTGCGTGATGGACGACGTGCGCAAGGCGGTCAGCATGGACGTCAAGGCGCCTGGAAACAGCATCTACGTCGTAGGACGCACGCGCGATGAACTGGGCGGTTCCCGGTACTACCGCATGCTCGGATTCGTCGGGCGGAACGCGCCGACCGTGGACGCCGCCGCCGGGAGCGGGACCATGAACCGGTTGCACGCGGCCATTTCGCAAGGCATCGTGGCCGCCTGTCACGACTGCTCCGAGGGCGGTCTCGCCGTGGCCGCAGCGGAAATGGCCTTCGCGGGCGGATACGGCATGGCCCTGGACTTGGACGCCGTGCCCCGGGATCCGGAAGCGGACCGCGACGACACGGTCCTGTTTTCCGAATCGAACAGCCGCTTCGTGGTGGAGGTACCCGAGGGCCGGGAAGCCGACTTCGATGCCATAATGGAAGGAAGCCCGTTCGGCCGCGCGGGGACCGTGACCGGGGAGGACCGCTTCCTCGTGCGCGGACTGGGCGGCGATGAGATCGTTTCTACGGAATTGTCCATATTGAAGGAAGCATGGCAGCGGCCCCTGCGGTGGTGACGCCGCGCGGCGGTCCGTCCGGTAGCTCGACGGTTGGAGGCCTGGGTGCCAGCTGCCCGTCCGACAGCAGTCCGGCGACTGCCGGCCTTCCATGCCGTTCCTATATGACCCAGGAGCATCCATGTCCAAAGTCTCGGTCCTGATACTGCGCGCCGCGGGGATCAACTGCGACGAGGAAACGGCCCACGCCTTCCGCCTCGCCGGCGCGGAGCGGGTCGATCCCGTCCACATCAATGCCTTCATCCAGGGTCGCCGGCACCTGTCCGAGTACGACGTGCTGGTCCTGTCCGGTGGGTTCTCCTACGGTGACGATCTCTCCGGCGGCAAAGTGCTCGCCAACGAGATGCAGTGCAAGCTGATGGAGGACGTGGAAACGTTCATCGGGGAAGGCAAACTCATCCTCGGCATCTGCAACGGATTCCAGGTGCTGGTCAAGATGGGGCTGCTGCCCCAGACGGAACGGGGGGGCAGGCGGCAGGAAGCGACGGTGTTCTACAACGATTCCGGCAAGTTCGAGTGCCGCTGGGTCTACCTGCGCAGGAACCCCGATAGTCCCTGCGTCTTCACTCGGGACATGCCGGAGACCATCTACATTCCGGTCGCGAACGGGGAAGGCAAGGTCATGCTGGCGTCGGAGGATGTACGGGCGCGGCTGGGACCGGGCGGTCACGTCGCGTTGCAGTACGTCAATCCGCCCTGGGTGTCCGCCGGGGAGGCCACTAAAGAGGAAACCGGGGTGGCCGCCGGGGAGACGGCCTATCCCTGGAGTCCCAACGGCTCGGTGGACGCCATCGCCGGGATCTGCGACGCCACGGGACGGATCTTCGGGCTCATGCCCCATCCGGAGCGCTACACCCACCCGACCCATCATCCCCGGTGGACCCGGGAGGGAAGCCGGGAGCCGGACGGACTGCATATCTTCCGGAACGCCGTAAACTATGTCCGCGGGGCCCAGTAGCTGCCGATGGGAGCGCAATTAAATGAGCTTCCCTCCCTTCACCCGAGCCATCGAACGTCGCATGTACGTGATCGGGATCCTCCTGGTTCCCGTCGCGCTCTTCGTGCTGCTCAGTCTCGTCACCCACGCAGAAACCGACTACCCCAATTCGAGCCGGAGTCCGGGTGAAGTCACCAACCTGGGCGGCCTTCCCGGCGCCCTGGTATCCTACGGCGTGACGCTCGCCCTGGGATACGGAGGATACGTTGTCCCCGTCCTTATTGGAATGCTGGCCTGGAACCGGATCCGGGGGCAGCATCCAGTGAGACTGCTCTTGCAAGCCGTCTGGCTCCTCGTGCTGGTAGTAGCAGGGATTTCCACGGGGAGCCTGATTCCGGTCCTTCCCGAGTCCCTCAGATTCAGGATCGGCGGCGTGCTGGGGTTCTACCTGGGCGGTCAGATGGCGGGTGCGCTGGGCGTGGACCGATCACTGGTACTGGGCGGCTCCTTGTTCCTGGTTGTCCTGGTGGCCATGTTGTACTTTTACCTGATCAGACGAAGAAGACAAAGAGCCGTCCGGCTCCGTTCCCGCCAACCGGGAAGTCCTCCATGAAGCGATGCTTGCCGTTCCTGTTCGTCCTCGTTGCTTCCTATGCTTACGGCAGCCCACCGCCCGGTCAGCAGCCGGTGCGGGGGACGGTCCCCGGTATTGAACCGGGAATTTCCGACCGCCTTTGGAACGAGCTCGCTACGCGGCCGTCCGATGAGACGCTGAAGGTATGGGTCTACCTGGCGGACAAAGGACTCGACCCGGGGGCCGGATTCGATGCCGCGCTGGCGGTCGCCGAGGACCGCCTGGCGCCCCGTACCCGTTGGCGGCTTTCGACAAGAAGCGACCGGCTGGCGGGGTGGGAGGATATCCCCGTCCACGTCCCGTACATTGAGCGCATCGAAGCGTTGGGGGGCAGGATCCTCCAGGTGTCCCGCTGGCTGAACGCGGCGAGCGTGTCCATCCCGGCCGGGGATATCGAAGACCTGGCCGGTCAGCCCTTCGTGCTCAGCATCGACGCGGTCGCCCGTCTCCGTCATCCGCGCCCCGTCCCGTCGCAACGTCCCGGCCGCCTGGAAACGGACGCAAGGCTTCGGGCGGTCCAGCCCAACCGCCTCGACTACGGTTCTTCGTTCATCCAGCTGAACCAAATACACGTGCCGGAACTCCATGACCTGGGACTTACCGGAAAAGGCGTGCTCGTAGCGCTCTTCGATACGGGATTCAGTCTGGATCACGTGGCCTTCGACAGCCTGAGAACCCGGGTGGAAGCCCGACGCAACTTCCTTCGCGACGAATCCGGGTTTACCGACCTGGAGGACACCGGTCACGGCACGGCGGTGCTCGGTACGATTGGCGGATATGCGCCGGGTGAGTTGATCGGTCCGGCTTACGGCGCCCGCTACCTGCTCGCAAGCACGGAGGTTGTGGCCTTCGAGAGAGAAGTCGAGGAAGACTTCTGGGTGGCCGCCATGGAATGGGCCGACAGTCTGGGCGCGGACATCATCAGCAGTTCACTCGGATACCTTGACTGGTACACTTATGCCGACATGGACGGAGAGACGGCCGTCATCACGCGGGCGGCGGAGATGGCGGTACGCCGTGGCATCGTGGTCGTGAACAGCATGGGCAACGAGGGCGACACCCCCTATGAGAAGATGGCGGCGCCCGCCGACGCGGATGGCGTGATTTCCGTGGGCGCCGTCGATGGCGCGAGCAGTCGCGCGGCGTTCTCCTCCATCGGCCCCACCTTCGACGGCCGTATCAAGCCGGATGTGATGGCCATGGGGGAAGACACTTACACGGTACATCCGTTCATCATCGATGATTACCTGCGCCTCAACGGCACATCCTTCTCTGCGCCCCTGGTGGCGGGGGTCGCCGCGCTTTTGCTGGAAGCCTACCCCCACTGGACGCCCGGGAAGGTGCAAAGCGTACTCCGCCGGACGGCCGGCCAGGCCGCCGCTCCGGATACGCTCAACGGGTATGGCATCGTCCACGCGCTGAACGCCCTGATGACCGAATCGCGGGGGGTCGTGCGGTCCTTCACGGCCGAGGTCGGACTGAGCGGTGTTTTTCTTGCCTGGACCGCGGGGCTGGAAATCAACCTGCAATCCTACCGGATCGAACGCCGGGACTACCCCGATGGGTCATTCGAAGTGCTGACCTCGGTACCGGTGACCCGATCCATGGACCCTTCTCAGCGTTCGAATACCTACAGTTTCACGGATACGTCCGCGCAACCGGGAACGTCCTACGAGTACCGGTTGCAGCCCGTGGGCCGCGCGGGACTGGCGTTGACGGCGGAACCTGTCACGGTGCGCATTGATCACATTTCCAGCCTGTCCGACGGACTGGTAGCGGTCCTCTACCCGAACGCGCCGAATCCCTTTGCCTCCAGCACGCGTATACGCTTCGAATTGTCGGAGCCGGTCTATGTCACCTTGACGATATACAACCTGCTCGGGAGGAAGATTCGGGTGCTGGTCGATGAAACCCACGGACCGGGCAGATACGCGCCGACCTGGAATGGCATGGACGGCGACGGCCGTGCCGTGCCCAGCGGCGTGTACCTGTACCGCATGACCGCGGGCGGGATCGAGCAGAATGGCAAGATGCTGCTGCTGCGTTAGGGAAGCGTGCTGCTGCGCCAGGTGCGGCGTGCAGCCGGGTCGCGACACACGATTTCGGCTTGGCGAGCTTCGATAAAGAGGTTGACATCCAGGCGGGTTCTGGTTTATATAGCCTTAGCGACAAAAGGTACATGTTTCGGGTCGTGCAAGACGGATACAAGTCAGCGCAAACAAAGCAACTTACGCCATTCATTCGCAAGGGGGTTGGACATCATGGTCACCGTGACGGACGTTGCCGCCGACAAGATCAAAACCATGATCGAGGACCAGGAAAATCCGGATCTCGGACTGCGCGTCATGATCTCCGGCGGGGGATGTTCCGGATTTCAGTACAAGCTTGCTTTCGACAAGAACGCGACCGACAACGACCAGATCATCGAGCAGAACGGCATCAAGGTTTTCGTCGACAACAAGAGCGCCATCTATCTGATGGGTGCGGAACTGGACTATGTGGAAGGGCTGATGGGCGCAGGGTTCAAAGTCAGCAATCCCAATGCCAAGGGCACCTGCGGCTGCGGCGAGTCGTTTTACGTATAAGTCCGACAGGCGCGGGAACGGAATCGCGCATGCCGGACAGCCCAGGCAGTCCGTAAACGCGGATCGAGCACTTTGGCTGCGGAAACCGAAATCCCCCGTGACGCGCTGACCGGTATCCGTCACGTCATCGCCGTGGCCAGCGGCAAGGGCGGCGTGGGCAAGTCGACGGTAAGCGTTAACCTGTCCCTCGCCCTCGCGGAAGCGGGCCATGAGGTCGGCCTGCTCGACGCGGATATTTACGGCCCGAACGTGCCCCAGATGATGGGCGTATCCGGGTCCCTCGAGAAAGATCCTTCCGGCAGCATCCAACCCATTGTCAAGCATGGTATCCGGCTGGTCTCTGTCGGTTTCGTCGCGGGGCCGTCCGACGCGGTGATCTACCGGGGCCCCCTGGTGGGCAAGATGGTGAAGAGTTTCCTCGGAAACGTTTCCTGGGGGGAACTGGACTACCTGGTGGTCGATCTGCCGCCCGGCACCGGCGACGCATCGCTGACCCTTGCCCAGTCGGTCGAACTCACCGGGGCCGTCATCGTCACGACCCCCCAGCAGGTCGCCCTGTCGGACGTGCGCAAGGCGATCGCCATGTTCCAGCGGTTGCGGGTCCCCGTACTGGGCATCGTCGAAAACATGAGTTACTTTCTCAACGCCGCGACGGGTGAACGGACCCACATCTTCGGCCGGGGCGGCGGTGCTGCGTTGAGCGATGAACTGGGCCTGCCCTTCCTGGGTGAGATTCCCCTATCGCCGGCCGTATGCGCGGGAGGAGACGCAGGAAAACCCATCTTCCTCGAGCCCGGGAACGCCGTCGAAACGGAGGCCTTTAAGGGTGTCCGGGCGGCCGTCGAGGCCGAGATCGAGAACCAGCCGGCGCCGCTGCCCGGTCCGGTCCGGACCTGATGCTGCGACTTCCCCGGACCGTCTACGAAGGCATGGCGGACCATGCCGTGGCGGAGTATCCACGGGAGTGCTGCGGGTTCCTCACCGGTACAGACGGTCTGGACGGTCCAGACCGCCCGGATGAACCGACCGAGCCGGTGGACCCGGTAGGCCAGGTCGAATCAATAGACCCGGAGTCCTGGCGGGTGCACCGGTGCAGGAACATCCAGGACGAGTTGCACGCGAAAGACCCGGCGGAACATCCCCGGGACGCCCGGACCGCATACGCCTTCAGCCGGGCGGACATGGAGCGGCTGTTCTTCGGGGAGTTCGATCCTCCGGGCGCGCGGGTCCAGGGATTCTATCATTCCCATCCGGACGCGCCGGCGTATTTCTCGGAGAAGGATCGGATGGATGCCATGACCGGCTGGCTGGACCCGGAACCCGGCTACCTGGTCCTTTCCGTCACGAAGGATGCCGTAAGCGATATCAAGATGTTCCGATGGGTAGACGATGAGACGGGTTTCGAGGAATTGCCCGTGGAACTGGTTTAATCCTCTAGCAGGGATAGACGCATGAAAGAGGTTTTCGACGAGGTCGTGAACGTCCTGTCGCGGGGCGAGAAGGCGGCGCTTTCCACCATCGTGTCGAGCAAGGGATCGCTGCCGATGAGCAAGAAGGCGAAAATGCTCGTCAAGTGGGACGGCTCGTTCACCGGCACGGTGGGCGGCGGTTGCCTGGAAGCCGACGTCTGGGCCGAGGCCCGCGAAGTCATGGACCGTTCCGCCCCCAGGCTGCAGCACTTCATCCTGACCGAGAAGCACGCCGGCGACGAGGGACTGAACTGCGGCGGCAACGTGGAGATCTTCACGGAACCGATCCGGACGGGCCCCATGCAGGAGATCTTCGAGGCGATCCGCGGGCTTCACAACGCGCGGGGCATCGGGCTCCTGGCCACGCTGGTGTCGGGAAGAGCCGGGACGGAAGCCGGCAAGATGCTGCTCACCGATACCGGCGAGACCGTCGGCACACTCGGAGACCCCGCCCTGGACGACCAGATCCGGCTGGATGCGGACCTGGAAATCACCGAGAACCTGTTGCGGGTGGTCACGCTGGAACACGAAGGCGTGGAGACCCGGATCTTCCTGGAGTCCATCTGGCCGGCGCCGCAGTTGTTCCTTTTCGGCGGCGGCCACGTGGCCAGGGCCATTGCCCGGGTCGCCGATACCGTCGGGTTCCGCATCATCGTAGTGGACGACCGGCCGGCCTTCGCGAACCATGAGCGGTTTCCCGAAGCCGACGAGGTGGTCGTGGACGCCTTCGACGAGGTCGTGGGCAAGCTGCCTATCGACGGTTCGTCCTACCTGGTCGCGGTGACCCGCGGACACCAGTGGGACCAGCCCGTCATCGAGCAGGCGGTGTGGACCGACGCCGCCTATATCGGCATGATCGGCAGCCGGCGCAAAATCGCCCTGATGTGGAAGAACCTGGAAGGAAAAGGCGTGCCCCGGCACCTGCTCGAGCAGGTGCACGCGCCGATCGGCAAGGAGATCGGCGCCGATACCCCCGAAGAGATCGCTGTAAGTATCATGGCCGAGTTGATCGAATTCCGGAGGTCCGGCGGAAAGCCGGCCCACCTGGTTTCCACAGTGAAGGACGCGGCCGGAACGGCGGGTGCGGCGCTTCGCCGCGCTGACTAAGCTTCCCCCAGCTCGTCGCGATGTTCCCCGATCCTCGCGACCGCCCGGACGATGTCATCCATGTCGTCCCGGTCCCCCAGCAGCACATTCTGCGAGAACCATACGGCCTCCGAACGGCAGGCCCGTTCCGTTACCGGCAGATTCATCGCGCCATAGTCAACGGCGGACAGCGCCTGGCTCCGGTATATGCCATAGTTCCGTTCCGTGAAAACCGGTTGTTTGTACAGGGGGATGGAGTAGCCCGGACTGGCGGGGATTCCCTCGGCGCGCAGGGCCTCAATGAACCGTGTCTTCGGGACGCCTCCGAAGGATGCTTCGTTGTACCTGAACATGTAGATGTGCCGCGCGTGGCGGTCGGCCTTCGCGGGCCTGGCCACCGGTGATATGCCCGGAATCGCCCCGAGGCGTTCGGTCAGATACTCGCCGTTCGCGTGACGCTGCTCGGCCTGGGCCTCCAGGTGATCCATCTGGACCATGAGCAGGGCGCCCTGTACCTCGGTCATCCGGTTGTTGCCGGCTATGCGGAAGTGGTTGTAACGGGGTCCCGGCGCGACGTGCCCGCAGTCGGCGAGGGACCGCGCCGCCGCCGCCAGCTCGTCGTCGTTGGTGAGCATGATGCCCCCCTCGCCGGCGTTGAGGTTCTTGGAGGACTGGAAGCTGAAGGCGCCGATCGAACCGATGGCGCCCACGCCCCGGCCTCCCCACCGCGCACCGTGAGCCTGTGCCGCGTCCTCGATCACCGCAAGGCCGTGGCGGCCGGCGATTTCACCGAGCCGGTCCATGTCCGCGGGCAGGCCCGCGAAATGCACCGCCACGATGGCCCGGGTCCGCGGCGTGACCGCTTCCTCGACCCGGTCGGGGTCCAGGTTGTAGGTAAGGGGATCGATGTCGACGAACACGGGCACGGCGTTCGACATCACGATCGAGCTGGCCGATGCGATGAAGGTATAGGCCGGTACGATGACCTCGTCACCGGGTTCGATACCGACCGCCTGCAGCGCGAGGCAGAGGGCCGTGGTGCCGTTGCAGACGGCAATGCCGTGGGCGGCGTGCTGGAAGGATGCGAAGCGCTGTTCGAGGTTGCGCACCTGCTCGCCCTGGATGCTTCCCCATCGGCCGGAGCGCACGGTTTCGCCAGCGGCGCGGGCGCTCTCTTCCAGGTTCATGGGCCAGGCCGGAAAGGGTTCGGTCCGTACCGGCACCGCGCCGTTTATCGCCAATCGGGGCATGACATTCTCCCGTAATCAGTTGAAGAGGGCGTCCACGAAGGCCGGCGCGTCGAAGTCCTGCAGGTCCTCGATCTGTTCGCCCACGCCGATGAGTTTGACGGGGATCCCCAGGTGCACGCCGATGGCGAACACGATGCCGCCCCGCGCGGTCCCGTCCAGCTTCGTCAGTGCGATACCCGTCAGGCCGCCCAGGGCTTCGCTGAAGACGCGGGCCTGGGAGAGGGCGTTCTGGCCCGTGGTCCCGTCGAGCACGAGGAGCACCTCGTGGGGCGCGCCGTCCATCTGCTTGCCCGCGGTGCGCTTGATCTTCTTCAGTTCTTCCATCAGGTTGTCCTTGGTATGCAGCCGGCCCGCCGTGTCGATGATCACCACATCCGCATCCCGGGCTGCTGCGGCCTGCATGGCGTCGTAGACCACGGCCGAGGGGTCGGATCCGTGCTGGTGCCGGATGAAGTCCGCCTCCGCGCGGCGCGCCCAGACCTCCAGCTGGTCGATGGCCGCCGCCCGAAAGGTATCTGCCGCGGCGATCAGGACCTTCTTCCCCTCCCCGGCGTAACGGGCCGCCATCTTCCCGGCGGTCGTAGTCTTGCCCGAACCATTGACCCCCACGATCATGATGACCCGGGGCCGCTGGTCTGATACGGGTGCCGGCGCATCGCCCAAAATGTCCGTCATCTCCTCGCGGAGCAGACCCATGAGGTCATCGGGATTCCGGGTCCGTTGGTCGACCGCGCGGTCCCGCAGTCCGTCGATGATCCGCAGGGTCGTTTCCACGCCCACGTCGGTCTGCAGCAGGATGGCTTCGATCTCCTCCAGCAGTTCCTCGTCGATCCGGTCATACCGGCCCACGGCCTGGTGGATCCTGCGCGAAAGCCCGTCCCGCGTCCTGGTCAACCCGTCTCTCAGTCTGCGTACTACTCCCAGCATGCCCTGGTCTCCGAATTCCTCTTGTGTTGACCGGCTGCCCGGCCGGACCGCATACAAAAAACCGGGAGTGCGTCGATCGGCCTTCCCGGCTTTCGTTGAATATCCGTCCTACGTTTATCGAGCCGGGCCTGGCTGCATCGGCCGCGCCTGGCTGCATCGGCCGCGCTTGATTACAGGTGGCCGTCGATCTTTTCGGCGAGTTGCTGCTTGGGGAGCGCGCCGATGATCCGATCCACCTCGGCGCCGTCCTTGAAGATCAGGAGGCTCGGTATGCTCCGAATGCCGAAACGGGTGGCCGCTTCCCGGTTCTCGTCCACGTCGACCTTGACGACTTTCAGGCGTCCGTCGTAATCGCCCGCGAGTTCCACCAGCGTGGGGGCGACGGCCTTGCAGGGCCCGCACCACTCCGCCCAGAAATCGACCAGTACGGGCGTGCTGCTTTCAATGACCTCGGATTCGAATTGATCGTCCGTTATTGCTGTTGGCTGTGCCACTTTCGCTGCTCCTTTCACGGTGATGTATGTAAATCGCTCCCAGCCAAATTCGGTGTTTCAAGGGCGATTTGTCAAGCATTTTCGCACCGCGAATCACCGGATGGGATCAGGCGTATTCGTCCAGGCCGTAGTCCCTGATCTTGCGGTAGATGGACCGCTCGCTGATGCCGAGCTCCCGCGCGGCCCGGCCCCGGTGCCCCTCGTTTCGCTCGAGCGCGCGGCGTATGGCCTCCCGCTCCCAGTCTTCCATGGAACGCAACCGGTCCAGTCCGGCATCGGCCGGCACGGCCTCGGCCGGGACCACCTCGGCCGGCCGTTCGAAACCAGACTCCGCGTCGTCGTGAGACGGTTCGACGTACTGTTCTGCTCCCGAAGGGGGTTTTCCGAGTTCCTGCTCCGCTTCCGCGGGGGGCGGCAACTGAAAACGTTCGGGAAGCTGTTCCGGACCCCGGCCGAGGGCCGTGGAGATCTTGGCCGGGAGTTCGTGGATGGCGGTCAGGATCTGCCAGAGGATCTTGTAGAACATCTCGCGGTCCATGTCCTGCGGGTCGCGGTTCTGGGGGACCGGCAGGGTCCGGTTCGCCATGGGCGGCGTGTAGATGCTGTCCGGCAGGTCTTCCGCGTCGATCCTGGCCTTGCCGGAAGTCACCACCAGTGATTCGACGAGGTGTCGCAGTTCCCGTATGTTGCCCGGCCATTCGTAGTCGGAGAGGGCCGCCAGGGCTTCCTCCGTGAAGACGGGAGGGGGCGCGCCGGGCTTCCCGGGGGCGTGCCGCATGAAGTGGCCGATCAGCCTGGGGATGTCGTCGCGGCGCTCCCGCAGGGCGGGCAGATGGATATGCACGGCGTTGAGCCGGTAGTACAGGTCCTGGCGGAACGTTCCGTCGTGGATGTCCCCGGAGAGGTCCCGGTTGGTCGACGCGATGAGGCGGACGTCGGTCTTCACCGGCGTCGAGCCGCCAACGCGGATGAACTCCTGCTGCTCCAGGACGCGCAACAGCTTTACCTGGGTCGAACGGGGCATGTCGCCGATTTCATCGAGGAGCAGCGTGCCGCCGTGCGCCTGTTCGAAGTACCCCTTCCGTTGGCCCTTGGCGTCCGTAAATGCGCCTTTTTCGTGACCGAACAGTTCGCTTTCCAGCACCCCTTCGGCGATGGCGCCGCAGTTGATGGGAATGAAAGGGCCGTCAGGCCGGTCGCTGTAATGATGGATCGCCCGGGCGAATCCCTCCTTGCCGGTGCCGCTTTCTCCCGTGAGCAGGACCTGGATCCCCGTGGGCGCCACCTGGAGCACCGAATCCATGGCGGCGATGAAGCGCTCATTCTTGCCAAGGAGCTGGAACCGTTGGTGGAACTCCCGCCGGAGGTCCAGCATGCGCATTTTCGTGAGCAGTTCTTCGGCGTCGACGGGCTTCTCGATATAGTCGCTGACGTCCAGTTGGCGGAACTGCCGGGGAGGCTCATGCTGCCGGGTGGTGAGCATGATATCGGTGTCGGGGTGCTTCGCCGAAAGGGTGCGTATCAGCTGCTCCGGATCGGCGTCGCTCAGGGCGAGATCGACGAAGACGACATCCGGCGGGTCCGTCCTCGCCGCGCGCAACGCCTCGGCCGCGGCGCCGGTCTCCAGCACGTCGTAACCCGCATTGCGCAGGATGCTCGCCGCGTGACGCCGGCTGTCCGTTTCACCGTCGACGATCAGTATCGACCGACCTTCCAAACCGGAACTCCTTGGCTGACGCTACTCCAGGTGATAGGCCTTTATTTTCCGAAAGAGGGTGCGCTGTCCGATTCGCAGGACCCGGGCGGTCCGCGCCTTGTTCCGTCCGCAGGCGGCCAGGGTCGCGGCGATCAGTCTCCGTTCGCCTTCCTTCATCGTCATGCCTACCCGGATGTCCACACCGTCTTCGTCCTCGCCTTCCGCGGCGGATTGGCCGGACCGTTCGGGCAGGAATTCCGCCGGGATATCCTCCACGTCCAGCCCGTCCCCGTCGGCGAGCAATATCATGGTTTCCAGGCACCGTCTCAGCGACGCGCCGTCCGCCGACCAGTCGACGGCGGCCAGTACGGCCAGGGCCCGGTCGGTGACAGGCCGGACGGGCACGTGGCGCTGTTCGGCGATTTTCCCGGCCAGGTAGCGGATGAAGTCCGGCGACAGGTCGTCCGGCCGGTCCGGTACTTCGTTCAGCGGGACCGCCGTCGATTCCGGCTGGGTATGCCGTATGAATTCCGGGACGTCCGCCACGGTCAGGGTCTTTCCCGTACCCATGACGATCATGCCCTCAATGCAGTTCTCCAGTTGACGCACGTTCCCGGGCCAGTGGTAGGTGGACAGCAGTTCCAGGGCCTGCGGGTCGATACGCTCGATCGGCTTATTCTCCCGTTCGCCGAACCGGCGGATGCAGTGGTCGATCAGCAGCGGGAGATCCTCTTTCCGTTCCCGCAGGGGCGGCAGGGAAAGGGTCACCACGCGCAGCCGGTAATAGAGGTCTTCCCGGAAGCGTCCGCTTTCTATCTCGGCTTCGAGGTCGCGGTTCGTCGCCGCGATGACCCGGGTGTCCGTCTTTAGCCAGTTTCCGCTGCCCACCCGCTGGAACTTGCGTTCCTGGAGGACGCGCAGCAGCTTCACCTGGGTGGAAGGCGCGAGTTCACCCACCTCGTCGAGGAAGAGTGTGCCTCCGTCGGCCAGTTCGAACCGGCCCCTGTAGGTCTTGACCGCGTTCGTGAAAGCGCCTTTCTCGTGGCCGAACAGTTCGCTCTCGATCACCCCTTCCGA
Organism: Gemmatimonadota bacterium; assembly: GCA_009841265.1. Lineage (NCBI taxonomy): Bacteria > Pseudomonadati > Gemmatimonadota > Gemmatimonadota bacterium. The sequence continues at coordinate 663,498 of VXMB01000007.1, forward strand.
CAGGGCGTTGCAGAAGACGGGCACGAAGGACCTGTTCCTCCGGGAACTCGCGCGGTGGAGGGCGTGGGCCACCAGTTCCTTGCCCGTGCCGCTCTCGCCGAAGATGAGTACCGTGGACTGGGTATCGGCGATCTGGAGGATCTGCTCCCGTATACGCTGCATGGACGCGGACCGCCCCACGATGTTCTCGAATCCGTACCGGGTGTCGAGCTGGTGTAACAACTCCTGATTTTCCTGCACGATGCGCTGGCGGTCCAGGATCTTCTCGATTTCCGCCGCGAGCTTCTCCACGTACACGGGTTTTTCGAGTACGTCGTACGCCCCCTCCTTCATGGCGGCCACGGCCAGGCCCATAGATCCGGGGTCCGTCATCAGGATAACGCCCACCTCGGGATTCCTGCCCAAGGCGACGCCCATCAGGCGCAGTCCTTCGATTCCGGGGGCGTTCAGGTCCGAGATGATGACGTTCGGGGATTCCGCCGCCAGGACGTTGAGCGCCTGGTCGCTGTTCTCCACGGCGATTACGCGGTGATCCAGCTGGGTCAGGCCGTAGTGTTTCTCGTCCCGGTTACGGGAGGAACCTTCAACCAGCAGGATGACCGATTCTGTCGGACTGTTCATGGTATCTGGATCGGGAGGAAAAGGTCAGGTTGACGGGGCTTCAAGCCGGGCGGCCGCTTCCGATTCGGCGTCCACTCGAAATTAAGCCAGGGCCCGGTCGCTGTCAAACGTTAAACCGGGCGTCCGGGCGGCGTCAGGGAAGCGGTTGGGCCGATACCTGGTAGGCGGGCATGACCCACATTTCGGGTATGACCACGCGGGCAGGCTGGCACAGCACGAAAACGACGGTGTCCGCGATGTCTTCGGGGGTGAGCATCAGGGACAGGCGCTTCTCCGACACGGGTTGGGGCCGGTTCTTGAGAATGGGCGTTTTCACCTCGCCGGGCAGGATGGCGCTGGCGCGAAGCCCGAATTCGGCGGCTTCCAGGTTGATCGAATGGGTCAGCGACACCATGCCGTGCTTGGACGCGCAGTAGGCGGCCCCGCCGAGGAGGGACACCTGGCGTCCGGCCATGGACGCGACATTGATGACGGTGCCTTCACCCCGTGCCTTCATGGGTTCGTAGACCGCGCGGAAACAGTTGAACGCGCCCGTGAGATTGATGTCGACCACGCGGTCCCAGTCTTCCACCGACATTTCGGTTGCCGTGCGCAGGGGCGTATTGACGCCCGCGTTGTTCACCAGGATCGACACGGTGCTTAGCTGATCAACCGCCCGGGATATCGCCGTGTCGATCTGATCCCGGTCAGTCACGTCCATGGGGGCGATGACCGCACGCCGCCCCGCGGCCTCCACCTCTTCGGCGACGGACGCAAGGGGCTCGCTCCGCCGGCTGGAAAGGATCACGTCCGAGCCTTCCCGGGCCAGGGCCAGCGCGATGCCGCGTCCGATGCCGGAACCCGCGCCGGTGATCCAGGCCACCTGTCCCTCGAGTCTGTTCATGATACGCTCCGTTCTATGCGCTCTGCAGTCGGTCAGGCTTCGTCGAGTTCGTCGTGTACCGACCGGGTGTCGATGTCCAGGCCGCGAAGCAGGTCTTTCCTGACCTTGCACACCATGGTATAGGCGGGATCGAACACATTCCCCATGTCGTACTCGACGCACTGGCCGAGCAGCGTGTGCGCCGCCCTGGGATCGAGACCGTAGTCGGCCTGCAGCCAGCGCAGCATTTCGGTGGTCGCGTGCTGGACGCACTGGTCGAGTGGCCGGGCGTTGCCCGCCGTGAAAAGGTATTCCGCGTTCTCGCCACGGGGCCAGGCGCTTTGCTTTCCCTTGAGCACCCTGAAGGTGAACTGCACGTCGAAGGAGATCTCGACGCCCGTGCCGACGATCTCTCCGTCGCCCTGCACCGCGTGGCCGTCGCCGATGTGGAACAGGGCGCCGGGCGCGAACACGGGAAAGTACGCGGTGACGCCTTCCACAAATCCCCGGTAGTCCATGTTTCCCCCGTGGCTGGCGGACGTGGCCGTCGAGATCGCCTGTCCCTTGTCCGGCGCCACGCCGAAACATCCCGTCATGGGCGCCAGGGGCAGGGACATCCGTCCGAGCCGGGTGTCGTCCGGGTCGACCAGCGTGACCGTTCGCCGCTCCAGGTCGATTTCCCAGCGGCAGAGGTCGTCCCGGCTTTCGATCTCCCCTGCGGTCTCCCGCACGTAATCGGGATCGAGCACATTGGGCGCTACGAGCGGACGGGTCCAGCCGAAGGGGCGGTTGGGCGTCAGCCGGTCCAGGTGCACGGCGAGTGTGTCGCCCGGTTCGGCGCCTTCGACGTGAAAGGGGCCCGTCTGTGGATTGCCCGGAGGCGTCACGGGCTTGTCGGAGCGGTCCTTCCCCCGGGCGTCGACCGTCGACGTGACAACGGTATCCCCGTCCTTCACGCGCAGGACGGGTTCATGGGAACCCATGGTGGTATGGTAGCGGGCGGGCTCGAAGTGGTGGACCATGATCACTCCCGGATTTCTGTACTGCACGAAACGGTGTCTGAGGCCTGGTTCCGCCGGTTAGAATAACGATGGGCGGCGCGTACGGTCAAGGTGAATCCGGTTGTTTTCACGCTGCAGCTCCTCGACGGGATATCCCTTGACAGGACCGCGGCCGAAATCCATAAATAACACAGCGTTCAAGTACACAGCGCCCACGTCCGATTTGCACCGATTCCGGATCACCGAGCATGCCTATCCGCCCCTATGACGAGACCCTGGTCGGGCTGACGCCGGCGGGCGACAAGATCCATCACATCCTGCCCGAATTCCAGCGGACCCAGACGGGCTGCCCTCACGGCGTCGAGTTCTGGGTGGCCATACGCACAGTATCCCGGGATGACGAGCCGGTGATGCTGCAGTGGTGCATGTCGTGCCAGCAGGTGGAGGTCCTCGACCCGGAGGAATACGCCTGGCGGGCGCGCCTGGACGAGATGCGGAGTGCAGGGGTGCGGGACCGGCCTGGACCGGACCGGGTGTAGAGGTTGACGCGGCACACTGGACCGGTCGCGGGCATTAGCGGCGGGACGCGGCGCGCTGGACCGGATCACGAATCGATTGTTCGACCATTCATAGGGAGCACGGGCATGGCCAAGAAGACGAAAATGTGGGGCGAGGATCATTCAAAGTACATCTGGCTGGACGGGGAACAGGTCCCCTGGGACCAGGGTACGGTACACGTAACGCAGGGACATATATTCGCCCACGCCATTTTCGAGGGGATCCGGGCCTACTGGAACGACGACCAGGAAAAACTCTTCGTCTTCCGATTCAGGGAACACCTGGATCGCCTGTACCGGTCGATCAAGCTGATGCGCATGGAAACGCCTTACACGCTGGAGGACGTGTGGAACGGCTCCCTCGAACTGTGCCGGGTCCACGGGTACCGGGAGGACGTCTACATATTCCCGACCGTGTATTTCTCGCCGGACGTGTATCTCAACAAGATGGCGGGTCCGGCCCACGTCTACGTCCACACCTTTGCCTACGGCTCCAACCTGCGCAGAAAGGACGGCGCCCGGTGCTCGGTCAGCTCCTGGACGCGCATTTCGGACAACACGCTCCCGGCCCGCATCAAGTGCTGGGCCAACTACCGCAACAGCGCCATCGCGTGGACGGACGCCACGCTGAAGGGCTTCGACGAAACGATCATGCTGAACAACCGCGGCAAGGTCTGTGAGGCGCCCGGCGCCTGCCTGATGATGATCCAGGACGGCGTCCTCATCACGCCGCCGGTGACGGCCGATATCCTGGTGAGTGTCACCCGGGATACCATATTGAGGATCGGGCGAGACGTCCTTGAGATGCCGGTTGTGGAGCGGGAGATCGACCGCACGGAACTGTACACGGCCGACGAGGTTTTCCTGTGCGGGACGGGCGCGGAAGTCACGCCGGTCGCTTCGATCGACAATTACGACATCGGGGACGGATCCATTGGTCCGTGCACGCAGCAGTTCCGCGAGGCCTACAACGGTCTCATCCGGGGGATCGACGAACGCTTCCCCGAGTGGCGCACCGACGTGCCGCTGCAATCTGCGTAGGCCAAGTCGGCGCCGGCGAGATCTCGCGCGGCTGATCCGGCCCGATACCAGCGAGACGCCGTCCTTCCATCCCGCAGGCCACAGTTTCAACCTTCGCTGCCTGTCAGGGTTTAACGGGGCTTGCTAAGGGACCCGGTTTTCGGCCGCCAGGCCGATCAGGTTGGCGAAGAGTCGCACGGCGCCCGGCACGCCCGCGGGAAGTTGCCGGAACCACGCGTAGCCCGTGTAGATATAGCGTCCCTTGCCGTAACGGGCTTCCAGAAGCCCGCCGCCCCTGGGTGGCTCACCGGGGTCCCGCGAGGCCATGAGCGGCGTATAGCGGGGGTCCCATTCGCCCTGGAAGTACAGGCCGCGTTCCTGCACCCACCCTTCGAAGTCCGCGTCGGTGATCCGGTTGGGCCGGTTGAAGACGGGATGATCCGGTACCAGGATGTCCACCGGCGCGTCCTCCCGGGTCACCCGGTCATGGGGGCGGTTGATCTGGAAGGGGAAGGGTCCGTACTGATCGACGTTGAAGGCGTACTTGTTATACTGCACGATATAGACGCCTCCGTCCTCCACGTAGTCCAGGAGCCGCTGGTTCACGGCAATGAGATCATCGCGGACCTCGTAGGCGCGGATGCCCGCGATGATCAGGTCGAAGGCGTCCAGGTCGGCCGTGGCGAGATCCTCCCCCGTCATTAGCCGCACCTGCAGGCCCATCTGCTCCAGCACAAGCGGGACCTGGTCGCCCGATCCCATGATGTAACCCACACTCAGATCGTCCGGCAGATCGACCGGGGCCACCTGCACGACGGATGCCGACCCGCGGTACAGGTGCCTCGGTTCGATATGGGGATAGGCGATCACCTCGTATCCCTCGCGGTATTCGTTCCCGCCGGCCTTCGCCACCGCCCGTACATTGTAGGCCCCGTCGCGGGCATCTCGTGCCGGGACTACCGAGTAGTTGAACGTGGCGGCCTGTCCTCTTCCCGAGAACGACAGGGGAACTTCCCCGGGCGAGACTTCCCACCCGTCCGGCGCCTCGAGGGACAATCCGCCTTCGATCATGCCGTCCACGTTGCTGACCACGGACACGCTGAACCGCAGGGGGCTTTCCCGTCCCGACGGTGCGACCACCACCTGCGGGTCCATGGTGACCGACAGCGCCGGCACGACCTGGAGTTCGCGACGGATTTCACCGAAGGCCCGGTCGGCGAAGCGGTACTGCGCGGGCCGGCGGATTTCGATCTCGACGCCGTCCACGAGAAACCGGGCCCGTCCGATTACGGGCTGCGGGCGCCAGGGAAGCCCGATCAATGCCGTGTCGTCCACCACGACCCTCGGGTCGTTCAAGGAGCGGCGGTGCCAGTAGGGCCGGGTGAGGCCGGCGTCGGGCGGTACTTCGACCCGCCAGTTCTCCGCGGAGCTTTCGTTGTAGCCGATGTCTGAGGTTTGCCGGGACGGACCGGGCGGACCGGGTGATCCGGACGGACCGGGTGAACTGGGCGGTGCTGGTGGACCAGGTGGTCCAGTCAGTCCGAACCGTCCAGGCGTTCTGGACGGCCTGGCCGGAACCGGATCGGGAGCCGCGGTCCAACCCTCCGGAACGTCCAGCGCCAGGTTGATGACGCGGACGGGCCGCGCACTGCGGTTCAGCAACACCAGGTGGACGCCGAGCAGGTTGCCCGGGACGACCCGGTCGTTGCTGGTCAGCACCTCGAAGGCCATGCCGAGGGCCAGGACCGCCGCATTGGCGAAGTCTTCCTCCTTCTGATCAAGAATAAAGAGCATATCCGCGAGTACGTCGGCCGGCAGGCCGCCCTGTTCAAGGTCTTCCCGGAGCGCCCGGATCATACGCAGGCCCTCCAACACGGGGTCCAGCACGGCGGGAGGGTCGAGCGGGCGGTAGGCGTCCACGGCCTCGCGGGCCAACGCGTCCAGCCGCTCGAGCCGGACGGCGAATCCGGGGATCTTCCCGGCGTCCGGTCCAGCCATGGCATGGAACCGCATGAAAGTCGTGTCCAGGCCGTCGAACAGGTGGGCGTCTCCGTCCGCGTCCGCCATGCCCGCGCGCGCGACCAACTTGATCTTCGTGGTCGCCGGACCCTTCGGCTGCAGGGTCCCCATGTCCTGGGAGCGGTGCATGCTGCGGCCCGCCAGGCCGAGTTCGCGGTACGACCGGTCCAGCACGGGACTATAGGTGCCTACGTCGACCACCAGGGAGTCGATGCTGTCGAAAGAAGCCCGCGTGTTGTTGATGTACAGCTTGCGGGCCTGCCAGGGACGCAGGCCGTCCCGCAGGTGATCGGGAAAGCGTTCCGGATCGGCCGCGACGAAAAAGGCTTCGCGGGTGATCCTCCCGGCCGCCTGGTGATGCCCGTGGCCGTCGCGGGGAGAATCGGCAAAGACGGATACGATCACGTCGGGACGGAAGCGGCGGATGACGCGCACCACGTCCGAAAGCAGCATTTCATCATGATTCCAGTATTCCAGGGTTTCCTCGGCCGACTTGGAAAACCCGAAGTCGTAGGTCCGTGTGAAGAACTGCTCCGCGCCGTCGAATCGGCGGGCCGTCAGCAGCTCTTCCGTCCGGATTACGCCGATGGCGTCGTAGAGCTCGGGGCCGATGAGGTTCTGTCCGCCTTCGCCGCGGTTGAGCGAAAGGTAGGCGGTCCGCGCGTGCAATCCCCGGCTCACATAGGCGACCAAGGCGCTGTTCTCGTCATCGGGATGAGCGCCGGTGTGCAGCATGCTGGCCACGACGGGCAGGCGCAGCACGGCCTGGGCCAGGGTGGACGTCCCCTTGCCGTCGGGCACCGGACGGATGTCGCCGGCCGTGGCGGCTGTGCTGGCCGCGACAGTCGGCGCGGAGAAAACGAGCAGGAGACAGAGGAGTAATCGAGTGTACATGATGGGGCTCCGGTACGATCGGGCGTCCGGCAGCGACCGGCGTTTCGATCAGGCGCCCGGTAGCGACCGGCGGTATAGCCAGATGACGCCCGCCGCCACGAGAAAGAGTCCTATGAACATCCAGCCGAACCTGCGCCGGGTATCGACTTCGGTGCGTGCGGTTTCCACTTCTTTTCTGATGCTTGGGTAGACCTGTTCCAGCGAATCGACGACGGCGACCATTTTCTCGAGTACGAAGACGTGGGAGGCCCGCTCGACATAAGCGTTTCGTGCCAGGTTGGCCTGGTCCAGGATCAGGTCGACCGGGACCCCGGCCGAACGGATCTCCTCCGCGGCCTGCCGGAACTCGACGATGGGCTCGAGTCCCCGGTCGGTCAGGGCGATGTAATCGTCCATGATCGCCTGCTCGTGACAGTCCTCGCAGTTGTCGGGTATGGAGATCAGGGACGCCTGGGGTTGGACTATTTCGTGGTTTGAGTGGCAGTCCACGCAGTTGGGCCAGAAATCTCCCTCGAGGCCGTGGGGACTGGGCACGTAGTTGGTCATCTGGACCTGGTGGCACTCGCCGCACAGTTCATGGACGACGTAGGGGTCGGGCAGGCCCACAAAGTCCATTTCGACGTCGTGCGCTTCGTCTTCCACCATCGTAGCGGCGTTCCCGCCGTGACAATCCTGGCAGTAGATGTCCGCCGGAAGATGCGCGCTCCGCTGCCATTCGGCCACCGGCAGGCTCATGTCTTCGTCGTCCAGGCCGGCATGGCAGCTGACGCAGTTATTGGTCGCCGCGGACTGTTGCGCTTCCGCGGAATCTGTTGTCGTCCAGGAGAGGATCAGCAGCGGAAGGAGGAAGAAAGCAGTCCGCGCCTGGAGGGCCGCCCGCGCCCGGTTTGCCGTCCGTGTACGGTATGATGTCCGTCCGCTCATTCAGTTCCCTCGCCGCCCGTGTCCGGCAAAACAGCCGGTTCCTCGACCGTCCCGATGGCGTGGGGCCAGCCGTAGATGTCGAAGTGATACCTCGTGCCCATGAAGGTCATCTCCGTTTCCGAGATCTTGCCGAGCAGGGCGAGGGCGATGTTCAGCACGATGAACAGGATGCCGAGGGACGTCGCGAGGGGTCGCCGCGCGGGCGTGCGGGCCGGCGTACGGTCCCAGAAGGGCAGCAGCAAAATGGCCAGGACCACCAGGCCGGACCCGATGATGCCGATGGTTTTCGGGAGGTATTTCAGCGCCTGGTAGGAGGAAAGGAAATACCATTCCGGCTTGACGCCCACCGGCGTGTTGAAGGGATCGGCCTTTTCGTGGAGCGGCAGTGGGTAATAGATAATCATGAAGATCATTGACGCCAGGACCAGCAGGACCACGATGGCTTCTTTCATCACGTGCTGGGGGTAGAAAGGCTTGCCGCCGGCTTTCGTCAGTTCTTCCGGCGTCTTCTCCGGCACGTCCGTTCCTTCGAGCGGCGAGATGCCCTTGTAGCGTATGAGGACCAGGTGCACGGTCACCAGGGCGATGAAGGCCCACGGCAGCAGCACCACGTGCAGTACGAAGAAGCGGGTGAGGGTCACGTCGGAGATGATTTCGCCGCCCCGCATGAGAATCAGCAGATACTCCCCGATGAGCGGAGTCGCGGCGGCGATCTCCGTACCCACCGTCGTGCCCCAGTAGGAAAGCTGGTCCCAGGGCAGGAGATAGCCCGTAAAGCCGAAGCCCAGGGTCACGACCAGCAGGCCGAACCCGAAGAGCCAGGTAAGCTCCCGGGGTTTCTTGTAACCGCCGTAGAAGAACACGCGGACCGAGTGCAGCAGCAGGAAGGCGATCATGAAATTGGCGCCGTAGGTATGCACCTGGCGCATGAGCCAGCCGAAGCGCACCTGCTCCATGATGTACTTCACGCTCTCGTAGGCCGTATCGGCCGACGCTTCGTAGTAGATCATCAGGAAGACGCCCGAGACGGCCTGGGAAAGGAAGAACATCAGGGTGACCGTTCCGAAGGAGAACAGCCAGTTGAGATGGCGGGGCACGGGCTTGGTCAGCTGGCGGCGGCAGAAATCGATGATGACCGAGATTTCCGTACGATCATCGAGCCAGTTGTACACCTCGTTGGACAGGCGTCTGATCATGGTGGCTGGTTTCGTGCTCCGCGAAGAAAGGGCCGTCCGGGCACCGGCGGTTGTCCGGGCACCGGCGGTTACACGCCGACGATGATCTTGTCGTCGGTGACGGACAGTTCGACCGCGGTCAGGGGACCGGGAATCGGTCCGCCCTGGACGCTGCCGTCCGTGCCGAATATGCCGCCGTGACAGGGGCAGATCAGGCTCTGCGTTCCCCCCTGCCACTTGACGACGCAACCCAGGTGGGGACAAACGGCGTTGTAGGCGATGTAACCGTCGGAAGTGTTGACCACGATGGTCGGCCGGCCCCGGTAAATCACCGTCCTGGACGTGCCGGGAGGCAGGGACGCGCGGTCGATTTCAACCCGGTTGGCGCCTTCGGCTTCGGGGGGTGGTTCGATGTAACGGATGAGCGGATAGACGGCCATCAGGGAGCCGATGCCGCCCAGCGCGCCGAGGCATCTCTGCAGGAATCGGCGACGGCGGACCGGGTCGGGACGCGGCTTCCCGGGGGTCTTGCCGGACTTCTCGCCGGGTGTGGCAGGCCCGGGCGGCTTCTGAGACGAGGACATGTAAATTACCCGTAATGACGTGATTTCTGGTCATGCGTAGATTAAGGACCGCCGGTCCGGTTGTCAACCTCTTTCGGGGGGTTCCGGCGGACGCGCGACCGACCCGAATCGCCTTGACACACCGGGATAAAAGGGCGTACCTATGCAGGTACCATGGCCGCTTCATTCTACAGGACGGTCCTGCCGCTCCTTGCCGCGGCATTCCTGGCGCATGTCCCCGGATGCGCGGCTTCTACGCTCTCCGTCCGGTTCGATGTCTACCGATCGCCCCTGCTCGGCCTCCCCGGCGAAGAAGAATCGATCGCCCTGCTCGGTTTCAACGGCACCGACCTGGCCCTGAACAACCTGACCGGGTTCCTGTTCGCCCGCGCCCTCGTTTCGGATTCCACGCTGACGGCCATCGAAATGAGACCGGTACTCCGGACGCTGTCCCGCCACCCGCACGAGGCCGGCCGGATCCCCGATTCTCTCGCGTTGATCGTCGGAAGGGAAATAAACGCCGATATCACGCTCGTCGGCGATCTCGAAAGGGCTTACACGGAAGCGTACGGGGAGGTAAAGGTCTTTCGGGAGGAGGAAGCCATGGAGGTGGGACTCGGCCGAACCGATATCAAGATCGTAAACAAGTCCTATATCGTGCCGCATATAGATCAGACGGCGGTCATGACGGCTACGCTCAAGGCCTACGACGTCGGTTCGAACGAACTGCTCGGGAGCTTTTCCGTTACGGAAACCGAATCCTACCGCACGGTGCTGCCCGATCCCGTCGAGTCGCCGCCGGAGGGGGCCGTCTCCGTCGAGATCGTTTCGCCGCTGCTGACCGAGGTGATCGCCAGACGCATCGTGGGCCGCCTGATGGCCTCCATCGTCCGGGAGGAAATCCAGGTCACGCGACGGCTGGTCCCTGCCGGGAATCGTGGGGGGATTTCGGCGGCAAGGGAAGGAAACTGGTCCAGGGCCGTGGCGATCTGGGAACGCCTCGTGGAAGTGGACCCGAACAACGCGGAAGCGTGGAACAACCTGGCGATTGCCTACGAAAGGTCCGGCCGCCTGACCGATGCCGCGGCCGCCTACCGAAGCGCCCTCTCATCGAGGCCCGTAAACCGCACGATCCAGGTCAACAGCCGGGCATTCGGACTCCCCGATGCCCACTAGACTCTGCCAATCGAGCTGGCCCATCCGAATGTCCACTAGTCGATCCGGACCATCCGGTTGCCCGCGGCCGATTCGTAGATCCCATCCAGGATCTGCATGATCTCGACGCCCTGCTCGCCCGTGGACATGGGCGTGCGGCGGGTCCGGATGCAGTCCACGAAATGGGCGATCTCGGCCGCGATGCAGTCCGACCATTCCCGCGGCGCGTAGGCGGGCGTGATATCCACCTGTTCGCCGTGCAGGTCGGTATAGACGGTCAAGTCGTTGCCCGTGATCTCAGCGCCGCCCCGGGTGCCCATGAGCTTGACGTAGGAGCCTTCCGAAGGCACGTGGGAGGCCCAGCTCGTCTCCGCTACGAGCGTGGCATCGCCCTCGAACCGGATGAAGGCCGCGGCGAGGTCTTCCACGTCGAAGACGCCTTCCACCGAATCGCTCAGCCGGGCGTAGGTGGCGCCCACCACGGACACGGGCCGCGGATTGCCCATCAGCCAGCGCGTCAGATCGATCATGTGAACGCCCAGGTCGATCAAGGGTCCACCGCCGGCCTGGGCCTTGCGCGTAAACCAGGTCCCGGCGCCCGGAATGCCGCTTCGCCTCAACCACCCGGTCTTCGCGTAGTAGATCTCGCCCAGCACGTCCTCCTCGACCAGCTTCCTCAGGATCTGCGTCTCGGTGCGGAACCGGTTGTTCAGGGCGATCATGAGGTAGCGGCCGTTGCGCCGGGCGGCGGCGGCCATGTCGCGCGCCTGGGCCGCGTTCAGCGCCATGGGCTTCTCACACAACACGTGGACGCCGGCGTCCAGGCCGTCGATAGTCACGGGCGCGTGCAGGAAATTCGGAAGGCAGACGCTGACGAGGTCGGGGCCCAGGGCGAGCAGGTCCCGGTAGGCGGAAAACGCGTGGGGCACGCCGTGTTCCGACGCGGTCCGCTCGGCCAGCCCAACGTCCAGGTCGGCCAGTCCGACGACTTCCACCCGTTCGTCCGCGAGATAACCGGCGAGATGGGCCCGTCCCAGCCCCAGTCCGATCACGCCGGCGGTCGTTTTCTCGTTCATTCGCCTCTGTTGGAATGATCCGGCGACTACTTGCCGACTACTTGCCGCCGCGGTAGGCGATCAGGTCGATCTCGATGCCGGCGTTCAGCACGACACCGGACTGTATGGTGGACCGGGCCGGCGGATCGCCCGTGTAGTAGGACCGGTACACTTCGTTCATGGCGGAAAAGTCATTCAGGTCGTTGAGAAACACCGTGGCCTTGACGACGTCGTCCATCGTCAAATCGGACTTGGCCAGGGCTCTCTGCAAGTTGTCCATGACCATTTTCGTTTCCGCCTCGATCCCGCCGGGGATGATCCGGCCCCGGACGGCCGCGATCTTTCCGGACAGGAACACGAAATCGCCCGCCTCGATGGCCTCGCTGTAGTTAGGGCCCGGGTTGACCGCCTTGCGCCCCCGGTCGTCCTGCGACTGGGCGGGCATGACGGCGTACCCCAGCGAAACGGCGGCGACGAGCAGCGCCGTGAGGCCGGCGAACAGCCACCTGGAAATCACGATGTTCAACTCGAAGCTTTCTTCCTTTCTACCGCCCCGGATTCGTATGGTCGAGCCCATGATAACCTCCCTGATTTTGGTTGACACTACATGCCTTCGGCATTATCTTTATCGACTATGATCAAAAAATCAAGTAGTATTGGGAAAAGGATGGATAGGTCTTCGTGCCCGATTGTCTGTCTGGTCCGACTGCAGTTGCCTCTTCGGACCCGGGGCGCGGTAAAACCAGATTGAAGCGAAGGGAAATGCACGGTCAGCGTGCATTTTTTTTTGTCCGCCTTTTCATCTCCATGGAGGGCTGAGGCCGCATGCAGGAGAGCTTGAGAGCGCTGTTGGAATTGCAGAAGACGGATCAGGACTTGCACGAACTCGAACAGTACAAGGTAGACATACCCAATCAGCTCAAGTCGATGGAATCCGCCCAGTCCGAGGCGGAAACCAGGCTCTCGGACCAGGAAACGAAGGTCGAGGACATCGAGAAGGACCGGCGTCAGCACGAACGGGACCTGCAGGCTGCGCAGGAACAGGTCAAGAAGTACCAGGGCCAGCTCTACAGCGTGAAGACCAACAAGGAGTATGACGCCCTCCAGGCGGAGATCCAGGCGCAGAAGAACCGCATCTCCGAACTCGAAGACGCGATTCTGCAATTGATTTCCGAGGCCGAGACCGAGCAGGAGACGCTGGAGACCATACGCGGCGAGACCCAATCGCTCATCGAACGCTTCAGCGAGGAGCGCACGGCGCTCGAGTCCAGGCTTTCGGCGGTGGACGAGGACGTCGCCGTCAAAATGGACGAGCGGAAGCGGATGGCCATGCGCGTGGAGAACCCAGTCCTGAAGGTATACGACCGGATCCGGCGTAACTTGCGGGGGATGACCGTCGTACCGCTGAAGAAGGGGGCCTGCTCCGGCTGTTTCCACATTATCCCGCTCCAGGTCATCATGCAGATCCGCCAGGGGCGGAGGCTGGTATCCTGTGAGAGCTGCGGCCGGATCCTGATCCTCGAAGAAGGGCTGGAGTATTGAACCGCGCCGCGTCCTGTGTTATATTGTACAGGTAAAGCGTCCCAAGTCGACCAGGCGATCGCGTTCGCCGTCCAGGCGGACGAGGAAAGTCCGAGCACCGCAGGGCGGGATGCCTGCTAACGGCAGGGGGCAGTGATGCCACGGAAAGTGTCACAGAAAATACACGGCCGATCCCTTCGGGGAGGCAAAGGTGAAAAGGCGAGGTAAGAGCTCACCGCGGTCCGGGTAACCGGGCCGGCAGGACAAACCCCATCTGGTGCAAGACCGAATAGGAGAGGAGAGACGGCCCGTCTCGACCGCCGGGAAACCGGAGACTCTCGGGTTAGGTCGCACGAGGCGGCTGGCGACAGCCGTCCCAGATAGATGATCGCCACCTTCACTGCGAAGGCACAGAACTCGGCTTACGGTCGGCTTGGACGTTTTACAGTACCTGGCAATACGATCACCCTCAATATCCGACATTTTACATGAACAGCCGCTGGGTCCTACTAGACGAACATCCCCAGGTTCCCCAGATGATGGAGTTGATCAACGTCCCGCGCGTGATCGCGCAGATCCTGCTCAACCGGGGCGTTTCGACTTTTGACGACGCCCGTTATTTCCTGAAGCCCACCCTCGAAGACCTGCACAGCCCCTTTCTCATGGCGGACATGGACCTGGCCGTGGAACGGATCCACGACGCCATCCAGGGCGGGGAACACATCATGGTCTTCGGCGACTACGACGTGGACGGTACGACGGCGACCACGCTGCTGTACCTGACGATCAAGTTGCTGACGGAACGGATCTCCTCCTACATACCCAACCGCATGACCGACGGTTACGGACTGTCCATCGAAGGCCTGGAGGAAGCCAAGAGCCGCGGCGTAACGCTGATCCTGGCCGTCGACTGCGGGATAACCGCGAACGCCGAGGTGGAACAGGCCCGTGAAATGGGCATCGACGTCGTCATCATCGATCACCATGTTCCGGGCGATACCCTTCCGAACAGCGTGGCCATTCTGAATCCGAAGCGGGACGACTGCGACTACCCCTTCAAGGAGCTCTGCGGCGTCGGCCTGGCGTACAAAGTGGCACAGGCGCTGGCCGAGCACGTGGGACTGCCGGAGAACACGGTGTATACGCATATGGACCTCGTGGCCCTGGGTACCACGGCGGACATCGTCCCCCTGCGAGACGAGAACCGGGTGCTGACCAAGTACGGCCTGGACATGATGCAGCAGACGCACAAATCGGGTCTGCAGGCCCTGCTGGACGTGGCGGGGCTGCGGGAGAAGGAACTGTCCACGGGCCACATGCTCTTCCTGCTGGCGCCCCGGATTAACGCCGCCGGCCGCATGGGCGACGCCACGCGCGTGGTCGATCTCCTGATCACCGAAGACCAGACAAAAGCGGCGCAACTGGCCGAAGAGTTGAACGTGGAGAACAAGCGGCGGCGCAAAGAGGATACGCTCACTTTCGAAGCGGCCCGGGACATCGTGGAGAAGGATCCGGTCCTCAGGGAGTCGAAAGGCCTCGTACTCGCTTCGGACACCTGGCATCCCGGCATCATCGGCATCGTGGCGTCCCGCATGGTGGAAGCCTTCAACCGGCCGGTCGTGATGATCTCGACCACGGGGGAGAAGGGACGCGGCTCGGCGCGGACCGTGGGCGATTTCCACCTGTACAACGCCATCAAGGAGTGCTCCGACCTGCTGATCCAGTTCGGCGGCCACCACCACGCGGCGGGCCTGTCCATCGAAAAGGACCGCATCGACGAATTCCGGCAGCGTTTCAACGAGGTGGTCGCGGCGCGCGCGACGCCGGCCGATTTCATCCCCAAGCTCGAAATCGACTCGGAAATCGAACTCGACGAGGTGACCCCGCGCATGGTCAAGCTCATGAAAATGATCGGGCCCTTCGGTCCGGCGAACCACCACCCCGTACTCGTGTCCCGCAACCTGAGCGTCGTCGGAAAACTCCGGACCATCGGGATGGAAAAGAAACACCTGAGGTTCAGGGTCAGGCAGAAGGGCCGCACCATGGACGCGATCGGTTTCGGCATGGCGCATTTCGCCGATCGCCTGAACGATAGCCGGGACCGCCTGGACCTGGCCTACACCCTCGAGGAAAACACCTTTCGAGGCGAAACCAGCCTCCAGATGAGAATAAAAGACATACAACTCGGCACGGTATAGCCTCAAATCCCGCTATGAAACTACTCGACCGTTTCCTTGCCGGCGACCGTACCGCCCTGTCCCGCGTCATCACCCTCCTTGAAAACGACAGAGACCGGCGTTCCGCCATGCTGGACGTGCTGTATCCCCGTTCCGGCAAGGCCCGCCGCATCGGGATCACGGGCCCGCCCGGTTCCGGAAAGAGCACCCTTGCCGACCGTCTCACCGCCCGGCTTCGCAAAAGCGGCCGCACGGTAGGCATCATCGCCGTGGACCCGACCAGTCCCTTTACTGGCGGTGCGCTACTCGGCGACCGGCTCCGCATGCAGGGCTCGTGGGACGACCCGCAGGTTTTCATGCGTAGCCAGGCCGACCGGAGCCATACCGGCGGGCTTTCGGAGGCGACGCCCCACGCGATGACGGCCCTTGACGCCTTCGGCAAAGATGTTATCATTGTGGAGACCGTAGGCGTAGGCCAGTCCACCCTCGATGTCTCTGACGTCAGCGATACGACCGTCGTCCTGCTCACGCCGGAATCGGGCGACAGCATTCAGGCCATGAAGGCCGGCCTGATGGAGATCGCCGACGTGCTGGTTGTCAACAAGTCCGACCGCGAAGGCGCGGACCGGTTCGCCTCGGAATTGACGATGATCGTGGACATGGGGCGGTGGGAGGAAGGCTGGAAACCGCCCGTCCTCAGCGCAAGTGCGAGGGATGATACCGGTATCGACGACCTGTATGAGCGCCTGGAAGCCCACGGGGACTACCTCGCCGAAGAAGGCAGGTTGCAGGCGCGCCGGTTGCGCCAGGGGCGCTCGGCCATCGAGAAAGCGCTTGGCGAATGGTGGCAGGGCCGACTGACCGTGCTTCGGGACGCCGGAGACGCGATGGACCGCCTTTCCGAACGGGTAGCCCGCAGGGAGTTGAGCCCCCTGGCGGCCGCCCAGGAGATGATGGAAGGGATGGCGGATTGACGTCGCGGCGCCGACCCACGGTGGCGCGGATTGACTTTGCGGTGCCGTCCCGCGGTGGCGCGGATTGAGAAAGAACAGGCGATCATGGCGGAAAACATACGGGTGCTCGTCGCCAAACCGGGCCTGGACGGCCATGACCGCGGCGCCAAGGTGGTGGCCGCGGCCTTGCGCGACGCCGGCATGGAAGTGATCTACACCGGGCTCCGGCAGACGCCGGAAATGATCGTGGAAGCGGCCGTACAGGAGGACGTGGACGTGGTCGCGCTGAGCATCCTCTCGGGCGCCCACATGACCATCTTCCCCCGCGTCATGGACCTGCTGCGGGAACGGGGCGTCCACCACATGCTCCTCACCGGCGGCGGCATCATCCCGAAGTCCGACGGGGAGGAACTCGCAAAGATCGGCGTGGGGAAGCTGTTCGGCCCGGGCACTTCGACGCGGGACATCATCGCCTACATCAACGAGGAAGTGGGTCGACGGCGCGTGGCGGACGAGATTTAGACCGTAGCGCTAAGCCCGGTTATGAGGAGGTAAACATGCGAAAGTCAGTGATTGCAGCGATCATCGCGGGATTGATGTCCCTGGTATGGTCTGCTGGTGGAGAGGCCCAGATTCGCCGGTCCACCGCGGACCTGGTGCTTAAGAACGGCACGGTTTACACGATGGACGCCGATCGGCCCAAGGCGCAGGCCGTGGCCGTCATCGGCAACCGGATCGCCGTCGTGGGCGTCGATGCGGACGTGGAGCCCTTTATCGGTCCCGATACCCGGGTGATCGATCTCCAGGGCCAGACCCTCGTGCCCGGGTTGAAAGAGAGCCACGGCCACCTCATGGGCATCGGGATTGCCAAGATGACGGTCGACCTGGTGGGCATTTCGGGTTATGACGAACTCATCGAACGGGTGCTCGCGGCGGCCGAGGGTGTGGGGGAAGGCGAGTGGATCACCGGCCGCGGATGGCACGAGGAGAAGTGGACGGACCGCAGTTCGCTCACGGTCCGCGGGTTCATGACCCACCACAGACTGAGTGAGGCCGTGCCCGATATCCCGGTGTACGTGCGACGGGCCGACGGCCATGCCGCCTTTGCCAACGCCAAAGCCATGGAACTGATGGGGATCGACCGGAACACGCAGTCTCCCGAAGGCGGCGACATCATCAAGGACGCCGACGGCAACCCCTCGGGTATCCTGGTGGACAAGGCCATGGGACTGGTGAGCGTTCCCGGCTTCACCGAAAACCAGCGGCGGCAGGCCCTTGAACTCGGCATCCAGGAATGCCTGGCGAACGGCATCACCATGTTCGACGACGCCGGGGTCGGCGAGGACGGGATCGACCTGTACAAGGAGTACGCGGACGCGGGCAAGCTGGACATGCGCGTCTATGTGATGGCCTCGAATCTGCACACCATGGTCGCCCTGCAGAAACCGTGGTCTCACCCCGATGGGTTTCTCACCGTCCGGGCCGTCAAGATGTACGGAGACGGGGCGCTCGGTTCGCGGGGCGCCTGGCTGCTGGAGCCCTACGAAGACGATCCGGGGAATTCCGGTTTCCCCACGACCCCACCCGACATGATCTACGACGCCGCCCGTTTCGCCCTGGAGCATGGCTGGCAGGTGTGCACCCACGCCATCGGCGACCGCGGTAACCGCATGATGCTCGACATGTACGAGAAGGCGATGGCGGAATTCCCCCACGTGAAGGACCACCGGTTCCGCGACGAGCATACCCAGATCCTGGACGAGGCGGACATCCCCCGGTTCGCCCAGCTGGGCGTGATCGCTTCGATGCAGGGCATACACGCGACCTCGGATCTTCCCTGGGCGCCGGACCGGCTCGGTAACGCCCGCACGGCGGAGGGCGGCTATGTCTGGCAGAAGCTGCTGCAGCATGGCGTGAAGATCATCAACGGGACCGACGCGCCGGTGGAAGACGTCAGTCCCATCGCCTCCTTCTACGCCAGCGTAACCCGTGAGCGGCCCGACGGGACGCCCGAAGGCGGGATGTTCAGCGACCAGCGCATGTCGCGCCAGGAGGCGTTGCGGTCCTATACCCTGGACGCCGCCTACGGCTCGTTTCACGAAGACCTGCTCGGGTCCGTCGAGCAAGGCAAGCTCGCCGATTTCACAGTGCTGTCGAAGGACATCATGACCGTGCCCGAGAACGAAATTCTGGACACGGAAGTCGTGTATACCATCGTGGACGGGAAGGTTCGGTACGAGCGAGGGCGGCCCGCAATTCCGTGATGGGGCCGGCCGTAGTGCGCCAGGCAGCGCGCCGAGGTAGGACCTGGCAGCGCGCCGAGGTAGGCCAGCTGCGCGCCGAAGTACAACCGGCAGTGGAAGTAACGGGGAGGGAACCCACGGGGGCTTTCCCCGTTCTTTATATCAGGGAATCCATCAACTGCAGCACTTGACGCAGGCGCACTCAGGATGCATATTTCCAAGCTTGCGTAGGAAGAGATTCGCATGATTATTCCGCGAGAGGAGACGGCATGGCCGCGCATCTCTGTGTCGGCCTGTTGACCGGCCTGTTGGTGATGCAGGGCGTTGGAGCGCCGGGAAGCGTTGAAGCGCCGGGGGGCGTCCGGTCGCCGGAGGACGTCGGACCGCCGGAGCAGCTTCATACGGCGGAGACCGTCACCGGTAAGATGCGCCAGCGCCTCGACGCCGTGCAGTCGCTGGCGGCCCGGTATACCGTTACGACGTTTGCGGCCGTGCTCGAAAGCCGAAGCGAGACCGAGGGGAAGCTCTATTTGCAGCGGGACCGGAACCGCCTGCGCCTGGAAGAGGCCGGCCAGACCATCGTTTCAGACGGCGAGACGCTATGGACCTACGTGCCCGGCAACCGGCAGGTCATCGTGTCGCCGGCGGGGGAAGAGGGATCGGAATCCGTACCCGGGCGTACGGGCCGGCCAGGCCGACCGGACGACTTCATCTTCAACTACTCGAACCGTTACCTGTATGCGCTGGAGGGCAGGGAACCGGTCGATGGCATGCCGTGCTCCCGGCTCAGGCTCACCGCCGTCGAACCGGCCGACGGCCTACCGGATCTGCGCATCTGGGTGGACGAGGAAAACTGGCTTACGCGGAAAGTGACGTACAGGGACGACATGGGGTCCGAAACCACCCTGCGTTTCATGGATTACCGACTGAACGAGAAACTCGCCCCCGGGCTGTTCGAAATGACGGCGCCCGAGGGGGTCGAATGGGTCGACCTGCGCTGAAGAGCGTTGCGCAGCAAGCGGAGAAAGACAATGCCCAATATCAGTCTCGCCAGCCTGGGTTGTTCGAAGAACCTGGTGGATTCCGAAGTCATGCTGGGCCAGCTCACCCGGGCCGGATACAACGTAGTGGACGACCACGGTGACGCGGACGTCATCATCGTGAACACCTGCGCGTTCATCGGTCCCGCAAAAGAGGAGTCCATCGAGACCATCCTGGACCTCGCGCGGTTCAAGGAGGACGGCCGGTGCGATTCACTCGTCGTCACCGGATGCATGGCGCAGCGGTACGCCCACGGCCTGGTCGCCGAAATGCCGGAAGTGGACGCCGTGATCGGCGTGCATCAATACCCGCGCATCGTCCAGCTGCTGGACCGCCTGCGCGACCGGCACGAGACCCTGCGGGAGATTCGCAGGCAGCCCCTGCCCACCGACTATTCCTACCCGAGGGTCATTACCACGCCCCGCCATTCCGTCTACCTCAAGATCGCCGAGGGGTGCGACCGCCGGTGCACGTTCTGCATCATCCCCGCCATCCGGGGGGGCCAGCGGAGCCGCACCGTCGAATCACTCGTGGAAGAGGCTCGGACGCTGGCCGGCCAGGGCGCCGTCGAGCTGAACCTGATCTCGCAGGACACCACCTGGTACGGCAAGGACCTCCCGGAACCGGCCCGGCTGGAAGACCTGCTCGCCGCGCTGAACGGCGTGGAGGGCGTGCGCTGGATCCGGGCGCTTTACAATCACCCCGTTCGGTTCACCGACAGGCTGATCCATGCCTTCGCCGACCTGGAACGGGTCTGCAACTACATCGACATGCCGCTGCAGCACATATCGGACCCGATGCTCGACCGCATGAACCGCGAGACGACCTCTAAAGAGACGCGCGCGCTCCTGAAACGGATCCGCGACCGGATGCCGGACGCGACGCTGAGGACCACCTTCATCGTGGGCTTTCCGGGAGAGACCGAAGAGGATTTCCAAGAGCTTTACGACTTCGTCGAGGAGACGCGGTTCGACCGCATGGGCGTGTTCATGTATTCGCAGGAGGAGCAGACGCCGGCCGCCCGGTACGACGGCCAGATCCCCGAGCCCGTCAAGCAGGAGCGGCACGACCGGCTCATGGTGCTGCAGCGCGAGATATCACTCGAACGCAACCGGTCCTTCGTGGGAAAGACGGTCGACGTGTTGATCGACGAACTTGCCGATGAAGGGCACTACACCGGGCGGACCGCCGCGGATGCGCCGGAGGTCGACAACGAGGTACTGGTCACCGGCGAAGGCCTGGCCCCCGGAGATTTCGCCTCCGTGGACATTGTCGACGCCATGGAATACGACCTGGTCGGCGCGGTCTCGACTGGGGTCCCCGTACCCGGCGGACCGAACTCGCAGCGAGGGCCGAACCCGCAGCGAGGGCCAAACCCGCGGACGTTTCCCGCCCAATTCGGAACACCGGTATGACCATCCCGCTCTTACGCCGCTTCAGGATCCCCGTCATCGGGCTATTCCTCGCCCTGCTCGTGCTTCCGGCTTGCAGCCCGCCCGGTTTCGAGTCCGACTGGACCGCGGAGGAGCTCTATGACTACGCCATGGAGCGCATGGAGCAGGAGGACTGGCTGAATGCCCTGGACGCCTTCCGGGCCATCACCCTCGGCCATTCCGGCAGCGATATCGTGGACGACGCCCTGTACCACCAGGGGGAAATGCACATCAACATGGAGGAATACCCCCTGGCCACGCTCGTGTTCCGCCGGCTGATCAGCGATTTTCCCCAGAGCCCGTACAGCGACGAGAGCCAGTACAAGCTGGCCTATGCCACGTTTCTCCAGTCCAATCCGCCCCACCTCACGCAGGACAAGACCTTCGAAGCCATCCGCGAACTCCAGTTCTTCCTCCAGGAGTATCCCGACAGCGAATGGAGCGCGGAAGTCCACGAACTGCTGCAGCAGTGTTTCGACAAGGTGGCCGAGAAGGATTATCGGATCGGCAACCTCTACTACAAGTTGAAGGACTGGGAAGCGGCCCGTCTCTATTTCGGCGAACTACTGGAAACCTACCCCATGAGCAACTGGGCTTCCCGGGCGCAATTCGAAATCGCCGACAGCTACGCGAGGGAGGGGAAATACCGGGAAGCCATCGAGCAGTTCGAGATTTTCATCCAGAGCTATCCCGAAAACGAACGGTCGTCGGAGGCCGGAAAGCGTCTTTCCGAACTGAGAAACAGTTACGTAGCGCCATCCCTGGCCGAGGACGGCCCCATGGACGACACGTCTTACACGGACGAACCGGCTTCCACGGACGGATCCTCACCGGCTGAATCCGAGAGCGGCAACTCACCGTGAACATCCAACGGCTCGGTGTTTACGGGGGCACGTTTGACCCGATTCACACCGGCCACCTGGTCATTGCCCGGGGCGTGGTCGAACACTGCGCCCTCGACCGGCTCCTGTTCATCCCGTCCGCCCGCCCTCCGCACAAGCGGGGGCACGCCGTCGCCTCGCCGGATGACCGGTATCGCATGACGCAGCTGGCCGCGCGGAACGATCCCCGGTTCGAGGTATCGGACGCGGAGATCAACCGGCCCGGCCTATCCTATACCGTGGACACGCTGGACGCGCTGCGGGAGATCTACGGCGAGTCGTGTGCATTCCACCTCGTCATCGGGGCCGACAGCCTGCTCGAGATCGACACCTGGCATGCGCCGGACCGGGTATTCGAACTGGCGACGGTCGTGACGGTTCCCCGGCCCGGCAAGGACCTCTCCGGTCTGGGTCCCAGCTGGCGGGACCGGGTCGTCTCCCTCCAGCTTCCCGAGATCGACATCTCTTCCACGGATATCCGCCGTCGCGTCAAAGCAGGGCTTCCCATCACCCACCTTGTCCCGGCGGAAGTGGCGGGATATATCGAAGAACACGGTCTATACAGGTAACGGGGACTGTTTCGGTGTAGCGCGTCGCGCGCGAGGGATGGTCGGCGCCGACGGACCAGGCGGCCCCGGCCGATCGACGGCTCGGTGCGGGCAGACGCCCGGCTTCAGGAAACGAGGCGCTTCCAGAGCGCTTCGGCCTTCTCAATCAGTTCGTCCCGCGTACCGTCGTTTTCCAGGATAAAATCCGCCCACCGGGCCTGTTTCGCGTCGGGCTCCTGGGCGGCGATACGCGCTTCGGCCTCGGGTCCGGTCAGGCCGCGAAGGAGGATCCGTTCTTTCCGCGTGGAGGCGGGCGCGGTGACCAGGATGACCCGGTCGGCCAGGTCCGTGGGTCCGGTGTCGACCAGCAGGGGCGCGTCTACCACGACGACCCCGTCGTAGCCCTCGCTTCGGATCCCGGCGATCCGGTGGCGTATTTCAGCGCGTATGGCGGGCCGTACCAGGCGGTTCAGCCGCTGCCGGGCCTGCTCGTCGCCGAAGACCAGGCGTCCGAGGGCCCGCCGGTCCACGTCCCCCTCGGCGGTCAGGACATCCTCGCCGAAGGCCGACCGGATATCGTCGCGCATCCCCTCGGTCCGCAGCAGGTCGTGGCCGATTGCGTCGGCGTCCAGAACGCGGGCGCCGAGCCGCTCGAAAACCCGGGCCGCCGTGGACTTACCCGAGGCGATGCCGCCGGCTACTCCGATGACGATCAAGTCTCACCTATACCCCGACCGTTCCGGCGCCGTTGGCCTCCTCGCCCGGAGCGGCCGCGGGTTCCAGCGCCTCCGATTCGGCATCCTCGAGGCGCACGGAGACCATCTTGGACAGGCCGGGTTCTTCCATGGTAATGCCGTAGAGGTAATCGGCGGCTTCCATGGTCCGCTTGTTGTGGGTGACCACCAGGAACTGCGTGTCGCTGGTAAACTGGCGCAAGGCGCTGGCGAAACGCCGGACGTTGGCGTCGTCCAGCGGCGCGTCCACCTCGTCGAACACGCAGAAGGGGCTGGGCTTCACGAGGTAGATGGCGAAGAGCAGGGCGATGGCCGTGAGGGCCGTCTCGCCGCCGGACAGCAGGGCCAGGCTCTGCAGCCGCTTTCCTCCCGGCCGCGCCATGATCTCGATGCCCGCTTCGAGAGGGTCCCCTTCTTCGAGCATGAGGTCGGCCTCGCCGCCTTCGAACAGCGTCTGGAAGGTGGTCATGAAGTTGGTCCGGACCTCTTCGAAGGTGGTCATGAAGCGGGACCGGGCGGCCTTGTTCATCTTGATGATGGTCTTCTCCAGGTTGTCCTTGGCCTCGATGAGGTCGTTCTGCTGCTGCTGAAGGAAGTCGAGCCGCTCCTTGCCCGCGCGGTACTCTTCCACCGCCGCCATGTTGATGGGACCCAGATCGTCCACCTTGCGCTGGATGCTATCCCGCAGGGTCTGGGCGGCGTCGGGTGAGTATTCGTCCAGTTCCTCGATCCGCGGCAGTTCGTCCATGCCCTCGGGGTCGGTGTCATGCCGGTCCATCAGTTGCCGCCGGATCTCGTTGCTCTTCATGTACAACTCGGCGTCTTCCAGTTCCGCCTGGTGGACCTGCTCCTGCACCTGGGTCAGTGCGTTCCGGTTCTCGCCGAGGTGCTGCTGCAGCTGGCGTTCGGCTTCCTGCAGGTTCTGGTGCTCTTCGAGGACGGCGTCGCGGTCCACCGCGCGCTCCCGTCTGGACGCGTAGTGCGCCTCCAGTTGCTTCTCGTTCTTTTGCTGGGCCTTCTCCAGTTCCGTGGACTGGCTGCCGGCCTCCACCGCCTCGGTCTTTCGCTGCGTCAGGAGATTGGCCAGGCGCTCGTTCTCCTGGGTAAGGAATTCATCGGCGGTGCTCAGCTCGTTGCTCCGGCTTTCCATGGACACGAGGGCGACCCGCGCTTCGTTGGCCGCTTCGGCCAGGTGCTGGCGTTCCTCCTCCATCTCGTCCAGGGTCTGCTGGTTGGTCCGTTCTTCAGCTTCGGCCGATACCCGGTCGCGGGCCAGAGTCTCCATCGCTTTTTTGCGCTGCTCGCGCTCCCCGGCCGCAGCCTTCGCGTCCGCGGCCAGAGTATCCGCTTCACGCGCGAGTTCTTCGTCCTGTTCCGTCATCCGGGACCGCTCGAAATCCAACTGCCGTTCCCCGGACTCCGTTTCCATCAACTTGCGCCGGGACTCGCCAAGGACCTGCTCGACGGAGGCCTGCCGCTGCGCCAGCGCGGCCAGTTCCGTCTCCAGGCCTTCCAGTTCGCCGGCGACCTTATCCCGTTGCGCCCGGTCTTCCTCCAGTTCCCCTTCGATCTCTGCGATCCGCTCCACGCGGCGCAGGAGGTCCGACTCGCCTGCCTCGGACGATCCGGACGAACCACCGGTCAGTACCCCGGCCGGGTCCACGACCTCGCCGCCGACCGTCAGCAGTTTCCAATCCTGGTCGGTGTCGAACAAGGGGGAAAGGCGAAGGGCCGTTTCCACGTCCTTCACGAGCACGACCCTGGAGAGCAGGTGGGTCACCGCCGGAGCCAGCGCCTTGTCGGACTTGACCATGGTGCTCGCGCGGCCGATGATGCCGTCGTCCTCGAAGGGCAGGTCCGCGGGCGCTGGGCGGGACTTCATCCGATCCAGGAGGATGAAGGAAGCCCGGCCGGCCTCCTGCTCCCGGAGGTAGGCCAGGCCCGCCTCGGCATCTTTTGTGCGGCCGGCCACCACGTACTGCAGCATGTCGTCCAGGTAGGCCGCGATTACTGTTTCGTAGGCCTTGTCGATGGTGATCCCGTCCGCCAGCACGCCGCGGAGCCCATCGACGTCCGCGCCGTTGGTGAGCAGCGTCCGGACGCCTTGGCCGTATCCTTCGTACTGCCGGTGCATGCGATCGAGGAGCGTCCATTCCTTTTCCGCCGTCGCAATGGTCGTTTCGAGGCCGGACAGCTCGTCCCGGGCCGACTCGATGCACTGCTGCGCGTCCTGGACGGATTCCGTCAGGTTCGCGTGCAGGGCCGCGTTCTCTTCCACCACGCCACGGACGTCCCGCAGTTCCTTCTGCACGGTCTCGACGGCTGTCTTCTTCGATGCCAGTTCCTCGGCGAGTTTATTCCGGGCGGTCTCCACCTCGGCGATTCTTTCGCGAAGGGACGCTTCGCGGGCTTCAAGGGTACTGATGGCCGCCAGCTCGCTCGAGTGCTGCTGGATCGCCGCCATGCTGCGGTCCCGCAGCGCCTGGGTGGATTCTTTCTGCGCGGAGATCCGGCCGGCGTAGGTCCGGGACGCCTCGTCCCGCTCCGCAAAGGTAGCGCGCGCCTGTTCCAGCGCCGTCTCCAGCGTCTTGCGGTCGTCCCCGATCCGGGCGAGCTGGGACCGGATGTCTTCCAGTTCGGTCTCTGCCTGTTCGGCTTCCCCCGACGCGGAACGGGCCCGTTGCTCCAGGCCGGTACGGCGCTCCTTGCTCACCAGGAGTTCCTCTTCCAACGCCCTGATCTGGTCGTCGATCTGGTTGACGGCGTCCTGCCGCTGCTGGAGTTTTTCCTCCTTTTCCATCTGGACGGCCTTGCTCTTCTCGACCTCCGCCTCGGCGATCCGTATGCGCGTCTGAACGGCTTCCTTCCGCTCCGCAAACTGCCGGATCCGTTCGCGGACGGGCTCGGTCTGCCTCCGCAGGTCCTGGAACGCGTGACAGGCGACCACGATCTCCACGTCCTTCATCTGCTGCATCAGCCGCTCGTACCGCTCGTACTTGCGCACCTGCCGTCGCAGCGTGCTCACGCTGCGCTCGACCTCGTCCAGGAGGTCGGCGATGCGGATCAGGTCGTGCTCGGTGCCTTCCAGCTTCCGCTGTGCCAGGCGCCTCCGCGTCTTGTACTTGTTGATGCCGGCGGCCTCCTCGATGAGCTGGCGCCGTTCCAGGGGGCTGCCGTTCACCACCGACTCCACCATGCCCTGCTCGATGATGGAGTAGGCGTGGGCGCCCATGCCCGTGTCCAGCAGGAGGTTGGTGATGTCCTTGAGGCGACAGGGCACCTTGTTGATCTGGTACTCGCTCGCACCCGAGCGGAAATAGCGGCGCGTGATCGTGACTTCGCTGTATTCGACGGGCAGCATCTGCTCGCTGTTGTCGATCGTCAGCGAGACCTCCGCCATGCCGAGGGGTTTGCGGGCGGCCGTGCCGTTGAAGATGATGTCTTCCATCCGGTCGCCCCGCAGCGAAGTCGCGCGGTGCTCCCCCAGCGCCCAGCGAATGGCGTCGACGATATTGGACTTGCCGCAGCCGTTCGGACCGACCACGGCCGTGATGCCGTCGCTGAACTTCACCTTCAGCCGGGTGGAGAATGACTTGAAACCGATCATTTCAAGATGGGAGAGACGCATCGGAAACGGATCCTGATGGCGAATACAGCCGGTTTAGAAATACGGTAAAGTCTGATCGGGTTGAAAATGGGTTTCAGGAGACTATTAAGGGGATATATTAGTATATGTAGGGGCTTGTCAAGCGAATTATACATTATGTACGGCGGGCCCGGACCGCTGGAAACCACTGTAAACACGGATCGAAAGGGATTTTGAGGGGCCAGATATGGCGATGCCGGATAGGGCGATGCCGGTGGACGGTCGGACCATCGTGGTCATCATACCGGTCCTGAACGAGGAGGACTCGATCGGGCTGGTCCTGGCCCATATCCCGGCGGGGATGGCCGCGGCCGTGATCGTGGTGGACAACGGGTCGACGGACCGGACGGCAGCCGTGGCTTCGGAGGGTGGCGCCGTCGTCGTGAGCGAGCCCCGGCGCGGCTATGGCGCGGCCTGCCTGCGCGGCATGGCCGCGGCCGCCCGGTTCGCCCCGGACGTCATCGTGTTCCTGGACGGCGACTACAGTGACTACCCGGAAGAGATGGCGGACCTGGTGCGGCCGATCTTGGACAAAGGATACGACATGGTGATCGGATCGCGGATGCTGGGCCGCCGTGCGCAGGGATCCATGCCGGTCCAGGCCGTCATCGGGAACGTCCTCGTACCGCGAATTATCCGGTGGCTCTACGGCCATCGGTACACCGACCTCGGCCCGTTCCGGGCCATACGCTACGACCGGCTGCTCGAACTGGAAATGGCAGATCAGAACTTCGGCTGGACCGTCGAGATGCAGATCAAGGCGGCGCAGAAGGGATATCGGACTCTTGACGTGCCCGTCAGCTACCGGCGCAGGGTCGGCGTTTCGAAGATTACGGGCACGTTGTCCGGGGCGGTCCGGGCAGGCGTGAAGATCCTGTGGGTGACGTTCAGGTATGCGGTGGGAAAGTAGAGATTTCGGTTACTGCGACGTCAGGAGGCGTGGTCAATCGCGAGATTCGTAAGGGCATTTCCGACCATTTCAGTAGCCTTCTCTATTTCGTCATCGGTTGTGAAACGTCCGAAACTGAAGCGGATGGAGGCTTCGCTTTGTTCAGCGGTCAGGCCGAGAGCTCGAAGTACATGGGACGGTTCGGGAATGCCCGAAGAACATGCAGCACCAGTGGATGCGGCAAGTTTCGGTTGTAATGAAGCTAAGATATCACGGGCGTCGTATCCATCAAATCGAATGTTTGCATTGCCCGGATGTCTGTGGTCGGTCGAAGGGCCGTTTACTTCAATGGTGAGTCCAGATTCTTTCAGCAGTGCGATGAACAAATCTCGTTGGCGTGCAATTCGATTTCGTTCTTCACCTCCTTCGGCGACGATCAACTCCGCTGCCGCTGCCATGCCAACGCAAAGAGGTAATGGAACTGTTCCAGATCGAAGGCCATCTTGTTGCCCTCCACCATAAAACAAGGGTTCAATACGGTCATGTATGTCACGACGAATAAAGAGAGCCCCAATACCTTGAGGTCCGTACATCTTGTGACCAGAGAGGCTGATGAGGTCGGTGTATGTTGCTAAGTGCTCAAGATTCATCCCACAGGGTGCTTGTGCGGCATCGCAGTGATAAAAAGCACCATATGACTTTACTATATCGGAGATCGACTGAATGTCCTGGATCGTCCCCACTTCGTTGTTTACCGCCATTACAGAAACCAGGAGTACATCATTTGCTAAACGTTCCTCCAGTTCGGCGAGGTCGAGGTATCCATCATTGTCGACCGAAATGGTCTCTACGACGAATCCCTCATTCGAGGACAGTTCTCTTGCGGCACCTAAAACGCACTTGTGCTCTATCGCACTGACAAGAATTCGACGACGCGTATTTGCAGCGTGGCGTGCCAATCCCAACAGTGCAAGGTTGTTCGCTTCTGTCGCACCTGAGGTAAAGACGATTTCGTCGCCGTCGGATCCGACAATTGAAGCAATAGCACTCGTTGCGGCTTCGACCGCCGAATCGGCACGCCAACCAATGGCATGATCGCTAGAATGTGGATTACCGAAGGAATCGCCCCAAAACGGGGACATCCGTGCGAGGACCCGAGGATCAACCGGCGAGGAAGCTTGATAGTCTGCGTAGATGGTGTCGGAGTTTAGCATGTCAGATTACTACAATGAGTCAGAAAATCAACGACAAAACACAGCTTTATGAATCACCTATTCGGATTTAGATTGTCCGAGCAAATCAGCGGTGTATAATACTATATACTACAACACATATGTATTGTCAATTTGCTACGATTTCCCCACGAACTCGGTCCATCCAGGTAGTGTAGTCCTGAAAGGCCTTGATCAAACCAGAACACCGTTTTTCGGGAATAGCGCATGAATAGAGGCCCTCTCTACGACACCACTTATAGACCCCAACTGTCCGGGCACGAAACGTTCCCGCTACGGTACGGCTGGCTGAAGAAAGCCTACGATGCCGTCAAGATGGCCGAGGACACCGAAGATGATGTTTCGGTGTTCTCAGCAGATGACGCTATCGCCCGATTTGGAGTCGGTAAGAACATGGTGGCCTCAATGAGGCACTGGGCGATTGCAGCTAGGGTTATTGAAGAAAAATCGGGTCGTCAGGTCACTACATCACTCGGATACGTGCTGTTCGATGAATCCGATGGATTAGACCCCTATATGGAAAACCTCAATACATCATGGTTGATTCA
The DNA here is from genome assembly GCA_009841265.1 of Gemmatimonadota bacterium. Taxonomy (NCBI): domain Bacteria; kingdom Pseudomonadati; phylum Gemmatimonadota; species Gemmatimonadota bacterium. The sequence continues at coordinate 693,190 of VXMB01000007.1, forward strand.
CTGGAAACTATGCAGTCACCCGGCTAAGACATCCTGGTATTGGGCGTTTAACTACTATCCTGCTCTAGATTTCCATCGCGACATTATTGCAAGGAACATTGCAACGCTCGCCAATGACCGTGGATGGTCCAGGGCTTCGCAGGCTACGATCAAGAACGACGTAGCGTGTTTTGTACGTACCTATGTTGCCCACACGCCAAAGGGAAATGCTAGCCACGAGGACAGTTTGGAATCGCCGCTTTCAGAACTTGGATTAATCAAGTCCCGTGAAGACCACCATGGTTTAAGGTTCGTTCGAGGTCGTAAACCGTCGCTTGGGCTCGGCGTATTCACATTTGCAGTCACCGAATTCTGGATAAGCCGCTCTCCTTCAGCGCGAACGCTCTCGTTTGAAGCGCTTGCCCACGAACCGGGCAGTCCAGGTCGGGTTTTTCAACTGGACGAAAATGACTTGGTGGAACGTTTGTATGCACTTGAGGACTCGAGTCAAGGTCGGTACACCTGGTCAGAAACAGCCGGATTGAAGCAGATCGTACGCGATTTTGAATTCGATGAGATCGACGAAACGGATTTTATCAGGTTAGACTATGGAACGTAGTTTAAAGGAAACTGATTAATGGCACTTGCCGATCATGTACATATCTCTCGCCGGTTTCAACGTTCGATCCGCATTGACACGGATATTGGCGATCCAGCGGCGTTAGAAGGATTCGTCTGCCCTAGATCGTATGCCGAAGTCTTAGAAACCATGGCAGAGCACATCGACGACAACGGTCAAGGTGCGTTCACATGGACTGGACCCTACGGCAGTGGAAAATCCAGTCTTGTGGTTGCACTTTCCGCTGCACTAAAGAGAAAGCAGCGTAACTCGGATCTTACGAATCAGATTCTTGGCGAGCGAACATATGAGAATATTCGTAGAACGTTAAAACCTCGGACCAGAGGCTGGCGTGTTTTGCCAGTCGTTGGTCGCCGAGATCGTCCGGCGCAGGTCATCGGAGAAGCGATTAGGTCAAGTAAACTGAGCACCGGTCCAAAGACGAAGAAATGGACCGATGGATCAGTCCTCGACACAATTGAAGAGATTGCCAACAGTGACCGACAAATTTACGGTGGCCTGCTTGTTTTCATCGATGAGATGGGGAAATTCCTTGAGGGCGCCGCGAACGACAATACCGATCTTTTCCTGTTTCAGGAACTTGCAGAACGGGCTTCCAGGAGTGGCAGACGGCTCATCGTCGTAGGGATCCTGCATCAAGCATTCGAGGAGTATGCCCACCGTCTTACCCGAGAAACGCGCGACGAGTGGTCGAAAATCCAGGGACGATTCGTAGACCTTGCGGTTAACGTTGACCGGGATGAACAAATAGACCTGATCAGTCGTGCGATCGTATGTGACCACAGGCCCGACACTGCGAGAATTGCTGCAGTAAATACAGCAGCCCTTGTAAAACGAGATACAGTACCTGACTTCGAACGGACGCTTGAGAAATGTTGGCCCCTGCACCCTATTGTCGCCTGTCTGTTAGGTCCCATATCACGCCGACGATTTGGTCAGAATCAACGCAGCATATTTGCGTTTCTCAATTCCGCCGAGCCGTTCGGTTTCCAGGATTTCCTGAGAATCGCTGAACATCAAGCAGTCTACGGACCCGACAGGCTTTGGGACTACCTACGGGTAAATCTTGAACCATCTATCTTGGCATCACCTGACGGACATCGTTGGGCCCTTGCTGCTGAGGTTATCGAGCGATGCGAAGCAGTAGGTGGCGACAACTTGCATCTACGTATCCTTAAAACACTGGCAGTAATCGGTATGTTCCAAGACCGGTCTGCATTGAGCGGAAGTCTTGATCTGCTGAAGCTTGTATACCCAGATGATACCGCTGAAATCGAGAACAAACTAGAGGATCTTGATAGATGGTCATTTGTCATCTATCGAAAGTTCTCGGACTCGTTCTCCATATACGAAGGAAGTGATTTCGAAATCGATACCGCTGTAGAGGCAGCTTTACAGAACATTGGAGAGATGAACGCGTCAGTATTCAGAAAACAGTTCGTATTTCAACCCATCATTGCGAAACGCCACTATCACGAGACTGGTGCCTTGCGCTGGTTCGACACGACAGTTTTGCCTTTGGCTGAAGCTGACCGAGCGGCTAGTGAGTACCAGCCCAGGAACGGCGCTATCGGATGTTTCATCCTGGCAGTCTCAACTCAATCAGAGTCAGAAGAGTTTGCAAAAAAGGTCTGTGAAGAGATCGTTCAACAATCAAGGGATTGTGACATCGTCGTAGGTCTTTCCCAGCACAGTGGTGAGATCCCTACACAGTTGCGCGAACTCGTGGCATTGGAATGGGTCCGGGACCAGATGCCCGAACTCCAGGGAGACCGGGTTGCACGGATGGAAGTTCAAGCGCATATTGACGAATTGCAGAATCGTTTGTCTGATACGTTTGATCAAGCATTTAGAGATGCACTGTGGTATCGTAATGGCGCTGCCCCAGTCGAGCTTCCGTACACCAGACTGAACATGGTCGCATCTAATCTAGCAGACAGTCGTTACAACAGTGCTCCTCGTATATTTAACGAGCTTCTTGGCCGGACGAAATCATCCAGCAGCGCTGTTGCCGCAAGAAATACTTTGATTCGGCTCATGGTAGCCAATGAAGGTAAAGCCCGACTAGGTATTGAAGGGTATCCTGCGGAAGGAGGGCTTTTTGCCTCGGTGTTGGCAGCTACCGGTTTGTACCATGAGACGGATGTTGGTTGGCGATTTGTGGCTCCTAGTAACGAGAGTGACGATCCGGCTCGGTTGTGGACGGCTTGGAATGCTGCGTTAGGTTTTTTGACGGCAAACTCTCATCGAGGAGTCACCGTGGAAGAGATTCATGAAGTGTGGCGACGACCTCCATTCGGTATAAAGGAAGGACTATTGCCGGTGCTTTCCGTCGCTTTCTACATTACGAATCAGCGTAACCTGGCATTCTATCGTGATGGGTTGTTTCAGGTCAGAATCTCCGAATTAGATGTGGATTTTCTGGTTAGGGATCCGGCAGACATCCAGCTACGATGGATGGAACTCTCAGATACTTCGCGCACCCTTCTTGCCGATTTGGCTCAGGTTGTTCGCGAATTGGATGAAGAAAACCCACTGACCCATCTTGAACCCCTGGATGTAGCTCGTGGCCTGGTAGCGATATATGATCAGTTACCTCCGTGGGTCGGTCGAACCCAGCAACTCTCATCCAACGCCAAACGCATAAGACAGTTGTTTAAGCTAGCTAATGACCCGAACAGGCTGATCTTCGACGACATTCCTAGCGTGAATGATGGAGATGATTCAGGTGAAGGTCACGCTGGACGGCAGACCGCGATTCTTGTGGGTGAGGGGTTGCGGGAGCTGAAGGTTGCGTATCCCACAATGCTGAATCGACTTCGAGATTTACTACTTGGCGAACTTCGCGTTCCCAATACCTCGGCGTCCATGCTCTCCGAATTACGCGATCGTGCCGAAAACATTCGTGAAGTCAGCGGAGATCACCGTTTGGAAGCCTTTATTATTCGACTCGCGAGATTCCATGGCAAGAATGCTGAGATAGAGGATCTCGCCGGGATGGCTGTCAATAAACCGACACGCAACTGGGTTGATTCCGATGTGGACAAAGCTGCGTTGCAACTTGCCGAATTGGCGGAGCAGTTCGTCCATACCGAGGCTTTTGCACGGGTTAAAGGCCGTCGGGACAAGAGACATTCAATGGCAGTGGTCGTTGACATCAGTCGCCGGGGGATGCCTCTTCATGATGAATTCGATGTCTCTGATATGGACGAGTCCGAAGTAGGGCAACTAATCGATCGCATCGATCACGTTCTAGATGAAAGCGGAGAGAAACGAAGGAATGTTATTCTTGCCGCACTTGCGAGTTTGATATCAAAACGGCTTGATCCCGGTGTTGAATCAAGACAATCGATGCAACCGAACGAAAGGAAAGAAGTGTCGTGAAGGCAGAATACGAAAATCGGCACGTACTCGGTCTTTCTGGTGGTCGGGATAGCGCTGCACTAGCCGTTTTTATGAGGCAGAACCTTCCGGATCTCGATATCGAGTACTTCTTCACCGATACAGGCAAGGAACTTCCCGAGGTTTATGAATTCCTGGTTAAACTTGAGGGGTTCCTGGGCAAGCCTATCGTTCGTTTAAATCCAGATCGTGACTTCGACTTTTGGCTCAAGCAATATAACGATTTCCTCCCGTCTCCTCAGACCCGCTGGTGTACCCGCCAGTTAAAGTTACGTCCTTTTGAGCAGTGGATAAAACCATCGCTAGACGCCGGCACGACGATTTACAGTTATGTTGCCATACGATCGGACGAACAATACCGGGACGGATACTCATCCAAACACGATAACCTGATCGTACAATTACCATTCAAAGATGCCGGTATAGATAAGTCAGGTGTATTGGAGATACTTGATGGCGTAGGGCTTGGACTACCCACATACTATGAGTGGAGGACACGCAGTGGGTGTACATTCTGTTTCTTCCAGCAGAAGATTGAGTGGGTACGACTCATGGAACGCCATCCTGAGTACTTTGAGGAAGCAAAGCGCTATGAAAAGACGGCGATGGACCACGGTTCACCGTTTACATGGAGTCAGGGCGAGTCGTTAGATGATCTGTCAAGACCAGAGCGTATCGCGCAGATCAAAGAAGACCACCAAAGGCGACTTGAACGAATGTGTGAAGTCCGCCAGGTAAATCCGCTCCGACCAGACGCAGAGCCAATAGACATTGATGATTTGTATGGGAAGTCCAAGGTGTGTCTAGCGTGTCATAAATAGTTTCTCACTATCGGCGACTGTAAACAAGAAGACAGGTGTTATGGAAAAGGGATGGTCAATTAACCAAGCTCACTGGAATGATCTGGATAAAGTCATTCCTAAATCTGAAGCGTGGACTTCCGTCCTACTTACTCCGATCGAAGATATCATGGTACCGGAAACTGCTGGAGTATACGCGATTTGTGTGCGTCCGCCTATTACCACCTTGACAGACTCAACGTCGTTTTTTAGTAGCCTTTCGACTCCCATATATATCGGTCAGTCGGGGATTAGCATTAAAAAACGATTCCTTCAACACTGTCAATCGCCAGCACCAACACTAAAGCTCGCTAAATATTGTTATGGAAAAGTGCAACTGATGTTTTGGTTCGTACCCTTGAGTAAAGAAAAAGTAAAGACCGTGGAGACGTTGTTGATCAGGTGTTTCGGTCCACCAGTCAATCAGGTTTCGGGAACGATTTCAGGATCTATTAAAAACCCGATTTCGGCATAAAGGAGTATAGACTCAGATGCAACTTTATCCTGCACTCAAAGCGCGTATGGGAAGTTGGAACTACTACATCGTAAAAATGCGAATGAGAGAAGTAGCTACCGAGGTCAAGTTTGGGTCGCAAGTACACAATGACTACACACTCGATGAAGCAATTCAACGCACGATAACGGAAAGTAGAGTGAAAAAGGAAATCGTCACGTATTTAAGAGGTCAAACTGACCGGTTTTTCTCATCACTTGTAGTCGCAGCTGTTGGAGGATCCCCCATGTTCTATCCAGTGAGCATAGCTGAGGATCCACGATTTCAGGTTTTCGCGGACGAGGAGAGCATTGAACAGTCTTTCGGAGTGTTGCGGTTCTCTGGAACTCAGGATTACTACGCTTTGGATGGACAACATAGATTAAAGGCAATAAAAACACTGTTGCAACCAGATGAAGACGAAACGGGATGGGTCGAACCTCCGGATGAGTTTGAAAATGAAGAAATCTCGGTATTGATGGTGATTCGTCCAGACTCAGCCGATGAAGCTGATTGGCTTGAGTCTTACCGTCGTCTGTTTTCAAGCCTGAATAGATATGCAAAACCTACCGATAATGATACCAATATCATCATGGATGAAGACGATCTATTCGCAATACTCACACGACGCCTAATTTCCACACATAACTTCTTTAAATCTAAAGGAAGGCATCAAGAATCAATTCGTATAAAGACTAAAGGGCGTCCACTCAGTGAAGGCACCCCTTACTTCACAAGTCTACAACAGCTTTACTTCCTAAATGAATTGTTACTTACAACCCAGATAAGGTACAATACCGGTTGGGGTCCTGGCCCTGAATCAGAAAGGGTAGAAAAAGTAAAAGAGTTTAAACGGTTTAAGCCTGAGGAAGAATACTTAGATGAGCTGTATTATGAACTAGTACTTTATTGGGACGCAATCATCGACACCATATCTGATCTTCGAACATTACATCCGATTGATGCCAGAAACCACCAAGCAGATGGATCGGGTGACGAGATTGCGGATAACGCACTTTTCTGGCCAAATGGCCAGGAAGTTCTGATTAAAGTTGCGAGAGCTTTGCTCGATCGACAACCATCTCCCGATGTACTTACTATTGAGAAAGCGAAATCCGCGCTAAATCCACTGGAAAAAGTGGACTGGAGGCTACACAACGTACCTTGGCGTGGACTGTTACTGGTATACGCATCTGATACAAAAAAATGGTCCATGAGGAGCGAAGATCGAAAGAATGCGATAGATACTGCGATTCTACTACTTCGCTGGATTACGGGAATCTCACAGCTAACCGAACAAGAAGAGAATCAAGTTAAAGAACAATGGAATGCAAGATTGGGGCCTCTACCTGAGACTGATAATACAGAGGCGTTGTGGGAGCAAATTCAGCAACAGTGTCAATTAGTAGCAGAATGATGTACGGATTCTGTCATAGATCACCTAATTGCAGTGGAAGCATGTGTGAGGAAGCATGGAAACTAGTACGGAGTTATTCAGATGGGAAGATCACAGTCTAATCGTTAATCATTTAAACGATGGTAGTCGGAGTACATTAGAAGTTTCGTTAGAATCGAACCAAGAATCGCTCCAACACGAACGTTCGGTCTCAGAGCCAGGAAAATTGAGTCGCGCCGCGAGCATATTGCTTACTTTAGACGCGAATCGTGCTAGGGGTGTAAAACAAGGAAAAGTCGTTAGGATAAGCGTAACGAAACCCCACACTCGGCAACCAACTAGGCTGAGTAGTGCAAAGCAAGCTTTGGCGTTACGTCCAACCGTTCAGGAATTAATCGCCCCACTCTTGTACGACCGAATTTCTCATTCAAAACTTAGGCCGTTTCAGGAAACTGGTGTTAATTGGTTATTAAATCACCGAGTTGGGATTCTTGCCGATGATATGGGGCTAGGTAAGACTGCTCAAGCGCTTGTTGCAGCAGAGCATTTAATCACCCAAGGTAATATACAAAGCGCCCTCGTTACATGTCCTAAATCACTACTTGCTAATTGGGAAGTAGAATGTGGAAGATGGGTACCCGGGCTAACAGTCTTACGTGTAATGCCACGTAAAGACCAATCAGACAAAGTCTGGTCTGCTATACTTGGAAGATCACATGTGATAGTAACAAGCTATGAGCAGTTACGCACATTACCTACCCCATTGTTATCAACGAAACTGGACCTGGTGATCGCGGATGAAGCCCACAGGCTAAGACGGTCACAAGCGAAACTTGTTAAATCATTTCGGTTAATGGTAATAGACCGCATGTGGGCATTAACGGGAACCCCTATTGAGCGACACGAGGTTGATTTAGCGACTCTACTTTCTCTGTTGGAACCAACGAGATTTTCGGCTCAGACTGCCAATTTTGGTCATACTGACCTTAGAGCTCAGGCGCGACCCTACATCCTTCGCAGGATGAAGAGGGATGTCCTTAGTGAATTACCACGAGTGATTGATACCAAGGAAATGTTGGAACTAACTCCCACGCAAAAACAAAAATACACGTCTGTGATGTCAAAACCACTGTCTTTGGATGTAAGTGAAGTTCTAAAAAGATTCACTGTTTTGCGCTCGATTTGTGATGTTGATCCTCGAACCGGTTCTAGTTCTAAACTAGATAGAATAGTTGAAATCCTGCATTCCGTGCGAGAAGCCGACGAAAAGGCAGTAGTTTTTTCTTATTTGTTACAACCATTGGAGATACTTGAGTCTCGAATTAAACGAATGAAATCTAAATTACAGGCAGTCGTTCTTACCGGGAAGCTCACAGCAGGAGACAGGGAACGTGTTCTTCGACAGTTTCGAAACGACAGCGATATTGTTGCCTTACTGTGTTCTAGTCGAGTTGGAGGGGAGGGTCTGACTTTAACAGAAGCCAATCATGTGTTGTTCATAAACGAGTGGTGGAATCCATCCGCAAACTCGCAAGCCCGGGATAGAGTCGTACGGTTAGGGCAGGAACGAATAGTTCACATTCATAGGTTTCGGTGCGAAGGTACCTTAGAGGAAGCACTTGAACAGATCCTCAAACGTAAGAGCGACGCATTCACTAATATCCTTGACGCACTCGTTGTTGGTGAGACTCCGACTTCTTCGAGACACTTAGAGATATTAGGAAAAGAACTAAGAGGGGAACTTTTAAAACACGGTACAATATAATGAAGTTTCCGTTTTTCAAGTCTCTAGTGCAGTCGTTTTGTATTAACTCACTGCCAGCACGAAAAAACAAATTTCGCGATCACCCCTCCCCCGCCCCGATCGGCCGGTCCTCGTCGGTAATCCATTCGCTCCAGGAACCGGGGTAAAGCACGGCGTCCCCCAGGCCCGCGTGGGCGATGGCGAGCAGGTTGTGGCAGGCCGATACGCCCGATCCGCAGTAGTTTATGGCGTGGTCGACCGGCACGCCGCCGAATAGCCCTTCAAATCTCCGTCTCAGTTCCTCCGGCGACCGAAAGCATCCATCTTCCCCCAGGTTAGCATCGAATGTCGCGCATGTGGCGCCCGGGATATGGCCGGCCACGGGATCAATGGGTTCCTGTTCGCCCCTGAAACGCTCCGGCGTGCGGGCGTCCAGGACGGCCCAGGTCTCGTCCTTCCGATGACGGTCGACGCCTTCCACGTCGGTGACCAGGTGTGCCCTAACGTTGGGCACGAAGGTGCGCGGCCCAACTCCCGGAACATCTCGCGTCACCGGTAGTCCCGCCCCGGTCCACGCCGGCCAGCCCCCGTCCAACACGGCGACGGCGTCGTGGCCCAGCCAGCGGAGCATCCACCACACCCTGGCGGCCACCGAACCACCCGCACCGTCGTAGACCGCGACCTGCATGCTTTCGTCGATCCCGAACTGCGAGAAAATCTCGGTGGCGCGCTCCACCGAAGGCAAGGGATGCCGGCCGGTCACTCCACGCACGATGGGACCGGAGAGGTCGTCATCCAGGTGAGCGTATACGGCTCCGGGCACATGGCCCTCGCCGTACTCACGGGCGCCCTGGCCAGCGTCGGCCAGGGAGAACCGGGCATCGATCACGCGCCAGTCCGGGTCCTGGTGATGCCGGTTCAGCGTGTGTACGTCGATGAGTGTGGTATGCATTTCCACCTCCGTTGGGCGGACTACGCCAGTCTTCTCACCTTCGATTCGCCGTATTAATCAGCTGCCGCCTGCCTGTTCCTCGTGCTCGTATACGATCCGGATCGCCCGGATGTTCGCGATCTTGAATGCGTGCACGTCGCCCTCGGGTATGCGGTGCGCCTCGATGAAGGGCGTGCCCCGGGTCCGTTCGATGCGGATGGGTTTGATCCGGTGCAGGAAGCTGCGGCTTCGGTTGCCCAGGTAGTATTCGATGACGGCCCGGTGGTTGTTTTTCACCGCCATTTCCAGGAGTTCTTCGGTCTGCCCGGGAGACAGGTACTGCAGGTTGGCGGCCTGCTCGATGTGCGAGGCGTTCCGGTCGGCCCCGCCCGATCCCCGGTGCAGTTTAAATCCGGGCAGGCAGTCCCCGAATCCGAGGACTGGTTTCCGTTCGGATTCAGGGGGTGTACGCTCCGTACCGTCCGTGGGTGGATCGTTTCGGTCGGAATGAACACTTCGGCCGGGATGAACGCTTCGGCCGGGTTGACCGTTCTGCTCCCGCGGTTCTTTCAGGTCTGTCCTCGGTCCGTTCCCGTTGCCGGACCGGGCACGCTTTACCGCATCTTCGGCGTTGGGACCCGAATCGGTCCCTGCGGGTCCGACGATCCCCGACCTCGGCATGTAGCCCTGTTTCTGCAGCAGGTCCATCAGCTCCCGGTACGTCTTGCGCTCCACGATGAGCGCGTCGGGCGCCACCTCGCCCTTGATATATGGCGCGAGCTCCCCGTGGGCCTTGATATGGCTGGCGATCTCGGCGCTGGCGGTCCGGAGGAGGAAAGTCTCCATGAAATACACCTGGCCGTACGCATCACCCCACGACTGGATCGAGTACGCAACGTTCTGCGGCACGTCCTTCTCGGAATGGTCCGCAAGGAAACCGTTGACGTCCGCGCCGGACATGTCCGTGTTGGCGGCCCGGTAGATGGTATCGCGGGTAACCCGGTAGGTCAGGGTGAGATCGACCGTCTCGAGGTCGGCGAAACGTTCGAGTTTTTCACGGATGTTCAAGTCCAGGTCCCGGGGCGCGATGATCTCGAAGGTGGGCTGGACGACGAACCGCGTGCTCCAGGCCTGCTCGTCTGGCCAGTCCTCCCCGCCGAACACGTGCCGTCCCGCCGGCGTGATCATAAGGCCGCCTCCGGCCCCGTTCTTGCCGTCATACTGACGCAGGAGACCGATCCATTCGAGCTCGCGCAGAGCCGCGAGAATCTCCGCTCTTTCCTCGTCACTGAAGGCATCCGTCCGCACGTGGGGAGATGAACAGGTCAGCACGCAGCGTAGTACCTGGTCCAGGTCCACCTGGGCGAACCCCACACACAGTTGAAGGATACCCGGTAGTGCGGATATCGCGGGGGAACGCGCCCGGTCCCGTGCGTGCCAGAAGGACAACAGGTTCGCCAGTTTATCGGTGGTGGGCAGCTCAAGCCAGGATTCGAATTCGCGGTCGGCGCGAAGGCGGCCGTCCTCTATGCGCGTCAGTCCGCGCCACTGCGCATAGTCCATGACGAAGCGCATCTGCCCGGTGATCTCCTCCGCTGAATCCGGCAGCCCGTTCATCGCGGCTTCCTGCCGTTCCACCATGGCATCGAGCGCCCGTTTGTACGGCAGGCCTCGGTCCGTGAGCCGCGCCGGGTTGTGCCGAAGCCCGTTTACGAGGGCGAAGACGTTTCGGACCGCGGTGAGATCCCGGCTTTCGTCGTCTTCCGATTTCCCTGCTTCCGTCGAGAAAAACCCCGCCAGCCGGTCCGTGAAATTGCGGATCAGCATGTCGCGGAGGTCTTCCGGAACGGTGAAGTCGACCGTGCGGTACGCTGGCCGCCGGCCGATTACGAGCCCCCGGTTCAGCAGTCCGTGGAGTTGTTCGATCAACCCGTCGTTGGAGGGTTTCCTCGTGTCGTAGACCTGTCCCGCCTCTCCGGCGGAAAGCACGGCCAGCAGGATCTCCCGGGCCTCTTCGCTCAGATCGTCCACGCACTGATCGATGTACCCCGGCTGGAAGATCTGGTCCATGATTTCGCGGATCAGCCGGGCGCGGGAGATCATGCCGGGCTGCACGCCGAGGGTGACGGCCATGGATTTAAGGTCGCCCATGGGCAGGGCAGCGAGGTAATCCTGGAGGATCAAGGGTTCATTCCCACTCGATGGCAAACGAGCGATGCTTGCACTGCGAATTCAGTGATTTACGTGCTTGTGGCCGGAGCGAACGGGGTCGAAAATCTGCCGTGGAAGGCCGCCGTAAAGTACCATGGCATCCGCAAAAGTGGCATTCCTATAGACACAGGAAGTTATACAAGTCCACTAAACCGGGTCAACTCCATTCTCATGGTATTGGGAAATGGCGAACCGTTCAAACCGGTGGAGGTTCATTTCGGCAGGCAATTCGAGCAACACACCCGCATCCCGGGAGGCTTTGGCCCATGCCAGGAGCAAGTCGTAATGCCTTTGTTCCTGGAGGCCGCCAAACCACTGCATCCCCTCAGGCGAGATGACGCAGAAGACATTGGCCAGATCGCACGGACCAAGGCATCCGGAGATCGTCAATTGCAACGACCTGTTCAGTTTTTCTTCTTTCCACTGCTGCTTGAGCCAGTCGCGGGGAAACGGCGGGAACCCCTTGTCTGTCTGACCGCAGCAACAGCCTACGCAGCACACGACCTGGCCAAGAACGCGACCTCGGCCCGTAGCCAATGCGTCGTGTCTGCGGAGTGATTCGCGGATGCGTTGGGTCTGAGCGTTCATGCTTTATTCCCGCGATAACGTTTACGGATGCGAAGCACACGTCGCCAGGACACGATGACTGCGGTTGAAGAGAACAGGAAACCGGCGCTGCACAGCACGATCACCACCGCATCCCAAACGGGGCGATTGTCGTTGAGAAAGCGGAAATCCAGGCTGTGCAGGCCGTTGTAAAGCCAGCGTTTCGCGCGTCCTGTTTCGGTGAGTTGATTAATCAGTTCACCGGTGGTGAGATCGACATGGAACCAGGTTGCGTTGGCATCATCGAAGCGCACCCGTAACACGGGCAGTGGACGCCAGCGCTGGTGATGGGAGTAATAGTAGTGATCGTAATCTGTAAGCCGTTCGATGGAGACGGTCCGGTGGCCTGCCATGACCCGCTTTATTTGTGCGAGGACGGATTTCTCGAGACTGCCCTGCTCCGATGGAGTCAGCCAATGACGTTGACCATCGCCGGTGACGGCATAGGCATAGGGTGAACCACCCAGCCATTCCCACACCAGTTCGCGCGTGTCTGTCGGGATATTCAGGCCTCGGCCGGGTGGCTTTTCCAGGCTGTGACCGAGTGAGGCGTAGACAGACCCCGTCAGGATGTCGCGGCCAACGGTGGCGCCGACGGTGGGCGTGTCTCTGTAGGCGGCGAGTCGATCGCCAAAAGGGATGTCATCGTCAAACACCCCCAAGGGGTTCATCGACAGAAGGCCGCTGAGCAGGAAGGTCGTCAGCGGTATCAGGAAAATCAACCCCAGCACATGGTGTAGTTTCAGCGTGCCCCGGTAGGGAGTCACATCTTTGCCGCGGTAACGCCTGCGAAACCTCAATCGCAGAAAGCCGATCACCGCACCGGTGACCATGGATACCAGGCCGGCGAGTGAGAGCACCACGACCACCCAGTGCCAGACAGAGACATGCTGGCGAAGCTGCACCGGGTAGATCCAGTGCAGGTTCGCCCCCAGCCAGTTCCAGCCGCGCTCCAGCGCATTAGTATCGCGTACCACTTCCCCGGTCACCGAAGAGACATACAGTTCAGTACCGGCCGGATCGTTCAATGCCACCGAGTGAAGCGGCCGATGAGGATGAAGGCTGCTGGACACGGACCACTGGTCCACGAGCAGGAGTGCCTGGTGCACCGGTTGTGTCGATGAGAGGCCGGTTGAGTGGGCATAAACGCGGCTTGCGTGAACGGCGTCTTCATCGTCTATCTCGCCGATCACACCGCCGTTGTCGGCAAACAGACCATGGTGGTTGCCATCGCCGGTACGCAGGAGCCAGGCGGGCCGTCCAAGTACGGTGGTAAGTCGCAGTTCCTCGATGGTCTGCGCCGGATCAAGGCACTGCAACAGTTCAGCAGGTCCGGTCCACAGTTTATCCGGTTCAAGTACCGGCAGCGCTGCGAGACGTTCCGCCCGTGTCAATTGCGGAAAACCTACATACATCATCACCACGCCGGAGAAGAACCACATGGCCACGAGCAGGCACATGCAGATCCCAAGCCAGCGGTGGCCGAGATAGAGCCAGCGTTTGTACTTCACCAGTTTTTCACTCGCCAGACCGTCACGCCGCCCTGCCCATCGAGCGCGGCGAGGGCACCCCCATCCGGCCGCCAGTACAATCCGGCGACGACATCCTCCACAACCCCCGACCCGATCAGATCGCCTTCTCCGTTTCGCTGAAGCGACCACGCAGCCACGGCCCCGTCGCGGCCTCCCGAGGCCAGGTGCATCGCGCCGGGAGCGAAGGAAAGTGACGTAATGAACTGAGCATGGTAGTCCAATACACCGGGCCGCGTGCCTTCCGGACCCCTTCCCTGGAAGCTCCAGACCGTCACCGCCTCCCCTCCGCCAGTGGCCAAAAGGGTGCCGGTGTCATCGAAGGCAAGGGCCGAAGGCTTGCCCGGATATCCGGACATCATGGAGTCCTTTCCCGTGTCGCGACGCCAGAAGTGCACCGAGTTGTCCTGGCTGCCGCAGACCACGATGCCCCCGTCCGGGCTCAATACCATCGACACCAGGGATCCCTGCCACTCCAGCTTCTGTTTAGGCTCGCCGGTGGTCGCGTCAAAGAACGTCACCCGACCGTAACAGGCCGTCGCCAGTTCCTCCGCGCTGGACCACGCGATCGCGCTGACGGTGCTGGGATGAGCGTCCGATCGCCAGACCTCCGTGCCTTCCACGGTATATACGTAAACCTGCCTTGAGCAGGAAACCGCCAGCCACTGGCCGTCCGGCGACCACGCCACGTTTTCCACCCAACTGTTACCGACGTCGATAGCCCGGCTTACCTGACTATCGGTGGCAGACCAGATTATGACTCGACCGTCCTGCCCGGCCGTAGCGAACGCGGTTCCGCCCGGGTGGATCGCCACCGCGAGCACACCGCCCTCATGGACCTCGTGGCTTGCCCACGCGGTCGCGCCGGACTTGCCGTCGAAGGCGTAGACGCTACCTGCGGTGTCGCCGACCACCAGCGCCTCACCGCGCAGTATCCAACCCCCGGCGATGGGGTAATCACCGACCGACGCAGACCAACCTCGGCGAATTACGCCGCCCGGGTTACCGTCGTTCAAACCAGACATGCATTGAACCCCTGTCGCATGTCCTGCTCATCGAGGTTGCGGCCGATAAAGACGAGTTGATTGTGGTGGGGATCATCCCCCCATTCTCGATCCGGCTGGCCGTCAAAGAGCATGTGAACTCCCTGGAAAACGAAGCGACGGGACTCGCCCGCGAGGCTGATGAAGCCCTTCATTCGGAAGATGTCCACCCCGCGTTCCATGAGCAGTGTACTAAGCCACTTGTTGAGCCTGTCGGGATCGACGTCGCCCTCCCGCTCGATGGCGATCGAACCTACTTCGTCGTCGTGCTCATGCTGCGCGACCCAGGTGCGCTCGACCTCCTGCGCGATGGTCACTCCGTCGGTGTTCCTCAGTTGGAGATCGAACTCTTCCGCGGTGTGCTGGGCGTAGAGGCCGACCCGCGCCGGCTTATCAACCTCCAGGATGAACGACTTGCGCCCCGTTGAATCGAGCTGGAGGTTCACATGCTTACCAATCGGTATTTCTTCGCCCGGGTCAATGTCCTCCGCAGGTTCGGCGTACCTTCGCACACACCACTCCGCGCCTTCGCGGAGGGCGGCGTCATCCGTGCCCTGGTCCGGCACGACGACGAGCGACATGGCCGGATCGGGTCCATCGGCCAGGCTGAGTTCGTACCGGCCGGTATCGAGCGAATAGACGCCGGACCATTCGAACGGGTATTCGGGCTCGAGGAAAGTGGGACGACGCTCGAGTACATCGTCCAGGTCGAAGGCTTCGAGGTTGAGTACCGTGTCGACGGGAACCTCCGCCCGCTCGCTGCGCACGACTTTGGCCATTCGGTTCATTTCCCGGAGACGGGTTTCGAGCCGGTCGAGTACCTCGTCGTCGACGAGGTCCGTCTTGTTGAGCACCAGGACGTCCGCGAAGGCGATTTGCTCGGTGCTTTCGTCGCTTCGACCGAGCTGTTGCTCGATGTGGGCGGCATCGACGAGCGTGACGATCCCGTCAAGGGCGTACTCGTCGCGGATTTCGTCGTCCATGAAAAAGGTCTGGGCCACCGGACCGGGATCGGCGAGCCCCGTGGTCTCCACCAGCACATAGTCGAACTTGTCGCGGCGCTT
Organism: Gemmatimonadota bacterium; assembly: GCA_009841265.1. Classification (NCBI taxonomy): domain Bacteria; kingdom Pseudomonadati; phylum Gemmatimonadota; species Gemmatimonadota bacterium. The sequence goes on from VXMB01000007.1 coordinate 709,067, forward strand.
CATGAGATTGCTGAGTACGCGGATGAGATCTCCGCGCACCGTGCAGCAGATGCAGCCGTTCGACATCTCGAAGATTTCTTCGTCTGCGTCGATGACGAGCGCCTGATCGATGCCGACCTCCCCGTACTCGTTCTCGATCACGGCGATGCGCTTTCCGTGCTCCTCGGTCAGGATCCGGTTGAGCAGGGTCGTCTTCCCGGAGCCGAGGAAGCCGGTGAGGATGGAAACAGGTACTTTTTGCGGCGAGATCATCTGGTTCTCCTTAATGAGTTTGATGTGGATCGGGTACGGCAGTCAGGACGTCGAATCCCCACGCCTTGCAGACCTGGACCAGGTCTTCGGCGTCAACGGATTCAATGGACTTGTGCAGCTTGCACTGAAGCTGTGGCGCATCGGGCCGAAGCAGGCCGATCACGGTTTCGACAGGCGCGCAACCTTCTTCGAGACAAGCCAGTTCGGTGACCGTGACCGTCATGTCATCGGAAAGGCTCAGTGCTTCGCGCAATGCCTCCTTGATGTTTCGGACCCGTTCGCGGTCCGGGCGACGGGGTGACGTGTTGATCAACATGTGCTCTCCTTTTCCTGCGACAGGGGTGAGGCCGTTACGGTCATGCGGACTCCTCGGTCATCTGAAGTTCCGGAAAGGGGTTCCGGGCCTCTGCCCAGATCTTGCTGTCGGCGTCGGCGAGGTGCTCGTCGAGCAGGCACGCGTCGAGGCGAGCGCGTATCGCAGCCTCGTGCATCTGCTGGCCGATGAAGACGAGCTGCTGCGCGCGGTCGCCGAAGCGGGGATGCCAGCCCGGCTGCCGGTCAGGCCGCTGATCCTCCGGGTGGCCCCAGTGTTCTCGAGGCACGGCGGCCCACCACATCCCAAGGGGTTTCACGCTGCTGACGCCGCCGGCTTGCGCCCACTCGTAGGCGACCCGATGGTCCGCGGCGACCCAGAAGAAGCCCTTCGAGCGGAGCACGCCGGTCCAGTTCTCGTCTTCGTGCAGGAACGCCCACAGCTTCTCGGCGTCGAAGGGCTGCGACGTCCGATAGGTGAAGCTCGAGATCCCGTATTCCTCGGTCTCCGGCGTGTGCTCGCCCTGAAGCTCCTGAATCCAGCCGGCGGAGTTTTCCGCCTTCTCGTAGTCGAACAGGTTCGTATCAATCACGTTTTCGAGCGGGACCTGTCCGTGCGTTGTCCTGATGATCCTGGCACCGGGGTTGAGGGCATTCACGATGGCCTCGACCTGGAGCGCCTTTTCGCTGCTCACGAGATCGAGCTTGTTGAGCACGATGACGTTGGCGAACTCGATCTGGTCGATGAGCAGGTCGGTCACCGTCCGTTCATCCTCTTCGCCCAGCGACTCGCCGCGGTCCTGGAGCGCTTCGGCGGCGTTATAGTCCCGCAGGAAGCTCGCCGCGTCCACGACCGTGACCATCGTGTCGAGGCGCGAAATCTGACCCAGGCTCACGCCGTTCTCGTCTTCGAAGGTGAAGGTCTGCGCGACGGGAATGGGCTCTGAGATCCCGGTCGACTCGATGAGCAGGTAATCGAAGCGTCTTTCCTGCGCGAGTCGTGAGACCTCGGCGAGCAGGTCGTCCCGCAGCGTGCAGCAGATGCAGCCGTTCGTCATCTCGACCAGTTTCTCCTCGGTCCGTGAGAGTTCCGCGCCGCCGCGCTCAACGAGCGCCGCGTCGATGTTGACCTCGCTCATGTCGTTGACGATGACCGCGACGCGCAGACCTTCGCGGTTGTTGAGCACGTTGTTGAGCAGCGAAGTCTTGCCGGCGCCGAGAAAGCCGGATAGGACGGTAACGGGCAGTCTCTCTGACAGGGGCATAGCTGTTCCTTTATTCATAGGGCGGCAACATTGCCGGACGGCTGTTGTTAACCAATGCCATTCGCGGCAAGTTCATCTAGTTCGATCGTGTGGATACGATATGGATTCGTCTCAGGCGGGATCGTCTCTCTCCGAAATGCACTGCGCGCAGGTTCCCAGCAGTTCGACGACGGGCCGCCTGGTACGGAACCCTTTTTCATTGCCCGCCGCTTTCAGACTCATGGCCACGCTGGGGTCTTCAACCTCGGCCACCTCACCGCAGTCGTCACAGATCAGGAACTGGCTGGCGTGCGGATGATCCGGATGTGCGCAGCCCACATAGGCATTCAGGCTTTCGAGCTTGTGCACCAGGCCCTGCTCGAGCAGGAAATTCAGTGCCCTGTAGACCGTTGGAGGGGCAGGGTTCCTGACTACGTCACGCATGCGCTCCAGCAGGTCGTAAGCACTGAGCGGTTTTTCAGCCACGCACAGCAGTTGAAGCGCGGACTTGCGTTGTTCGGTCAGCCGCGCGCCGCGCTCTTGGCACAACGCCTCGGCTCGTTCCAGTACCTGGGAAAGCACTTTGTTATTCACAGGACTCTCCTTCCCGATCAATCGCCCAAGGCGGCGACCAGTGTTCGGATGTTGTGCAACATCATGCCAAGGTGAGTATCAGCCGGTCCACCCGCCTTCGACAGCGCGTCTGAATAAAGCGTGCCGCCGATCTGCGCGCCGGTTTCCCGGACGATCTGGTCGAGCAGGCGTCGGTCGGAGATGTTGTCGATGAAGACGGCCGGGATCTGTTCCCTGTTGATCTGACGTATTAATCTGGCCACGTCACCGGCGGACGGCTCCGCTTCGGTGCTGAAACCGACCGGGGCATGGAACTCGATGCCGAAGTCTGCCGACAGATAACCGAATGCGTCGTGGGAGGTGACCACCATGCGCCGTTCGGCCGGCAGCGAGTCGATCGTTGCGCGTACCTGAGCCTCGACAGCGTCGATCTCATCCATGTACTGCGCCGCGTTGCGGCGATAGATCTCGGCCCCCGCAGGGTCGACCGCGGCCAATCCGTCGGCGATGTTGCGGACATAGATCCGGGCGTTGGCCAGGCTCTGCCACGCATGGGGATCGATCTCGCGGTGGCCGCTTTCCCCTACCCAGAGAGGCTTGACGCCGGCGGTCGCCGTCACCACCCGTCCGTTGTACCCGGATGCCTTCGTCAGGCGGTCTATCCAGCCTTCAAAACCCAATCCATTGACGACCAGCAACCTGGCTTCGGCGACGGTCCGGGCGTCCGCCGGGGTCGGCTGATAGACGTGCGCATCTTCGCCGGGACCGACGAGGGTGGTGACGTGTACCCGATCACCGCCTATCTGCCGGACCATATCGCCCAGGATGCTGAACGATGCGACCACGTCGATGGAGGTGTCGACCCGTGCGGTACCCGCCCCTGACTCGGCGATCAAACAGGCGGCGAAGACGGAAGAGAGGATAAATCGTTTGAATATCATGATCATATACTGGTTCATACCTGGCATCATGCTTCCAGATGACGGCGTGGCCTGAGGTGCGTCATGATTACGCCGTCTGGTCCGAAAGACAGTGAGAACAGATAGAACGCGCCCGCCGTAAGGATGATGGCGGGGCCGGAAGGCAGACTGGCGTGATAGGACAACAACAGGCCGACATACCCGCCCAGAAAGGCCGCAAGCACACCGATGACCACAAGGGGCGTGAGATCACGCGTCCAGAACCGGGCGGCGGCGGCGGGTAGGATCATGATCCCAACCGCCATCAGGGTCCCCAGCGCATGAAATCCGCCCACCAGATTGAGGACCGCCAGCACGAGAAAGCTGTAGTGGCCCACAGGGCTCAGGGGACTCACCGATCGGAGAAAGCCCGGGTCGAAACACTCCATCACCAATGGCCGGTAGAGGACAGCGAGCCCTAACAGGGTGACCGTGGCGATGCCCGCAACCAGGTAAATGGCCGCATCGTTCAAAGCGAGCACCGTACCGAACAGAATGTGCAGCAGGTCGACGTTGCTGCCACGCGTCGAGACGATGACGACCCCTACGGCGAGGGAAATCAGATAGAAGGCGGCCAGGCTGGAATCCTCACGGGCCACGGTGGTGCGGGCCACCAGTCCGGAGAGCATGGCCACGGTCACCCCCGCGATCACCCCGCCGAGGGTCATGGCGCCGAGCGACAGCCCCGCCACGAGGTATCCAAGGGCCGCACCGGGTAGAATGGCATGGGCCATGGCATCCCCGGTCAGACTCATCCGCCGCAGGGTCAGGAACACCCCGATGGGGGTCGCCCCAAGAGAAAGGGCAAGGCAACCGACCAGGGCCCGGCGCATGAAGCCGAATTCGACGAAGGGGGCGATGACGGCATCGTACATTATACGCCCTCCACCGGAAGGTCCACCGGACGGGAAGGAACCCGGGCGATCATCTTACGCATAGGGCCGCTCCGTCGTCAAAGGCCTCGGTAAGCCGGCGCGCGTGATCGAGATTCGCCGGTGAAAGGACGTCCTCCGTCGGTCCAGCGGCGATCTGCTCGCGGGCCAGGAGAAGGGTTTCCGGAAACTCCGACCGGACCTGATCCAGATCGTGCAGGACGGCGACTACAGTCCGCCGCTCCCGGTGCCAGCGACGAATGAGCCCCTTGAGATCCCGCACCGTCGCCGAATCGATGGCCGTGAACGGCTCGTCCAGAAGAATCAATCGAGCGTCCTGAAGGAGCAGGCGGGCGAACAGGGCACGTTGCATCTGCCCCCCGGAGAGGGTGCCGATGGGGCGCCGTTCGAAACCACCCAGCCCCACGATATCCAGGGCCTCGCCAACCATCCGGTCGCCTTCCCTTCCAAATCGACGGGAAGCTCCCCTTTGCCGCCACAATCCCATGGCCACCACGTCGAAGACCGAAATCGGAAAGCTCCAGTCTATTTCGGTCTGTTGAGGGAGGTACGCGATTTCCGAGGTGTCGATTCCCGTCAACCTGATTTCGCCGCCAAGTGGCGCGAGTCTGCCGATGGTCCCTTTGAGTAGCGTCGATTTCCCGGCGCCGTTCGGTCCCACCACGGCGACGAGGGCCCCGGCACGGATGGCGTAATCGAGATGATGGACCGCGGGATGGCGGTCGTATCCGAGGGTCAGATTTTCAAAACGCAAGATCGTGCTGTCCATTGGCGCAATCATATCAGGGCCCAGGCGACTGCCAACCACAACAGTCCGGTGGCGACGCCGGCCAGCGCAAGGCGCGCTCCTATGCCGGCCCGAAGAGGTGAAAATCCAGCTTTGTTCAGTTGTTGCAACATGACCATTTGTAGACCTTTTGTGCGGAAGCTAGAGTTGATTTCCGTCCTTTACAAACCGACTGCCGTTTTCAGTGCAAACGACGCGTTCAGCGCCCACAATCCCAGCAGTACCAGAAGCGTGCCGCCAAGCGCACCCAGGCCAGCGCCCGCCAGCGTCCACAGCGGTGATCGGTGAGCGACCACCGTACTCGCCCATGCCCTCGCCTCCGTAGCAATGATGGCCAGGACGACAATGGTGATCGCGGTACCTATGGACATAGCGATCACGGAGAGCGCGCCATACCAGATCAGATCCATCGCGGTAGCAAGAATCAGCACAAACACGGCTCCGCTGCAGGGCCGCAGTCCAATGGACAAAACCACGCCAGCCGCCGCGGGCCGGCTGCCGACCATATCGATCTCGGCCGCACTGGGCATATGCCGACAGCCGCTGCCCGCCCCATGAACAGGGTCGGCAGGAACGTGGCGGACTTCGCCGGCTACGCGCCGCAAACTGCGAACGCTTTCGGACAAGACGCCAGCCGCGCGTACCAGCAAGTAGAGACCGACGAGGGCAAGCAACGTGAAACTGGCCCGCGTCGCCCACAGTGATGCCGTTTCTGTATCTATCGGCAGCCGGCCGGCCAATCCGATCGGTACGCAAACCAGCACCAGAGCCGTCACACCCTGAAGCAGCGCAGCGGCGGCGCCCATGGCAATACCGTGATTCAACCGGCTTCGGTGGGTCAACAGGTAGGTCGTCAACACGATCTTCCCGTGTCCGGGCCCCGCGGCATGCAAGACACCGTAAATAAAGCTCGTCAGCACCAAAGCCCAGCCAACGCTATCCTTGCCACGCAACGATTCAAACTCCCGCATCAAGCCCATGAGGAATTCATTCTGCAATGCCCAGATCCAGAGCGCTACCTGGTCCCAGATCGCAACTCCCTGTCTGTTGTCGGCGTGACCGTCACCCGTGGATTGTTCGGCGGCGACATTCTCGACCGGCAGCATTGTTGTCGCGTGGATATCCATCGAGTACGCGACGGCACACAGGCATGCAAGAAGGAACCACATGTTGCAACGGACCCGCATCGAACAGTCACCTTTTCGGCAAACGGCAGGCCGACGTTATCTCCACAGCCAATATCGATTACAAGCGGGTAATCGCCATTCGATAATGTTATGTTATAACGTAACGAATAATAACCAAAAGAAACACGTTGTCAAGCCCAAGATTGCCTGTTCCGCAAAATGGTAGTTTGTGAATGCTCGACCGTGCCAGGCAGGCGCCGGCTCAATATAAAAAAGCCCGCTATTATACGGACTTACGTGTGTTCTGAAATTTCCGGGTGCCAGCCGGAGTTGGAGAGGCGCCAAACGGTGCTGGAGGGTGTCTCAGGACGGGTACCGGACGTGGGCTCATTCCCATTCGATGGTGCCGGGAGGCTTGGAACTGAGGTCGTAGACCACGCGGTTTACGCCTCGCACTTCGTTGATGATGCGGTTCGACACGTGCGCTAGGAAGTCCGTGGGCAGGCGCGCCCAGTCGGCCGTCATGAAGTCCAGCGTGGTCACGGCCCGGAGGGCAATGACGCGCTCGTAGGTGCGGGCGTCGCCCATCACGCCGACGGTCTTGACCGGGAGCAGCACGGCCAGCGCCTGGGAGACTTCGTCGTACAGGCCGGCCCGGCGCAGTTCGTCGATGAAGATCTTGTCCGCGTCCTGCAGCATGGCCACGCGCTCGCGGGTGACTTCTCCCAGCACGCGGATGCCGAGACCAGGGCCAGGGAAAGGATGGCGGTTGATGATCTCGTCGGGCAGGCCGAGTTCCCGTCCCACGGTGCGCACCTCGTCTTTGAACAGGTTCCGGACCGGTTCGAGCAGTTCCAGTTCAAGGTCGTCCGGCAATCCGCCCACGTTGTGGTGGGTCTTGATGACGCTGGCCGGGCCCTTCACGGAGGCGCTTTCGATCACGTCGGGGTAAAGGGTGCCCTGGGCCAGGATGTGGACGCCGCGCAACGAGGTCAGTTCGCTTTCCAGGACGCGAATAAACTCGTCCCCGATGATCTTGCGCTTCTGTTCCGGTTCCTCCACGCCTTTCAGCCGGTCCAGGAACCGGTCCGAAGCGTCGACGAACCGGAACCGGGCGTTGATGGTTCGGCGGTAGGTCTCCTCGACCTCCCGGGCCTCGTTCTTCCTGAGCATGCCCGTGTCCACGAAGATGCAGGTCAGGCGGTCCCCTATGGCCCGGCCGATCAGCGCCGCCACGACCGAGGAATCCACGCCGCCGCTGGCGAAGCAGGCCACGCGGCGCTCGCCCACGGTCTCCCGGATGGAGGCCAGGGCCTCGTCGATGAAGGTCTGCGGCGTCCAGCTTCCTTCGCAGCCGCATATGGCGAATACGAAGTTCTCCAGGATCTCGCGACCCTGGACCGTGTGCACCACTTCGGGATGGAATTGCACGCCGTAGATCCGGCGGTCCAGCTGGGCGACTGCGGCGATATGTCCGTTGTCGGAGCAGGCGATGACGTCGAAATCCGGCGGCGGCGCCTTGAGCTCGTCGCCGTGACTCATCCAGACCGTCATGCGCTCCGGCAGATCGCGGAACAGGGGCGTGTCGCCCGTCGTACGGATCCCCGCGTTGCCGTATTCCCGGGTTCCGGCGTGGGCGACCTCGCCTTCGTGGTAATGACCCATGAGCTGCAGGCCATAGCAGATCCCGAGGATCGGCTTGCCCGCCTCGAATATGCCCGGATCCGGATGGGGCGCGTCTTCCCCGTACACGCTGGCCGGACCACCCGAAAGGACGATGCCGGTGACGTTGCGCGCCAAGAGTTCGGACGCCGGCGTATCGTAGGGCAGCACCTCGCAATAGACGTGGCTTTCCCGTATGCGCCGCGCGATGAGCTGCGTGTACTGAGCTCCGAAATCGAGGATGGCAATCCAGTTCGAGTCAGCCATTTATTGAATTTCAGATGGATGAAAGACGGGGGCCGTCACATTAACGTACAGGTTAGATAATATAGCCGGTTCATCGCATTTCGTCCAGCGTTGAACGTATTTCCTCGAGTGCAGGTTCACCCGAGGTCAGTCGGAGCGCGATATCCAGGGCGACCAGGTGTTTTCTGACGGCGTGGTCCGGGATCCGGACGGCGTCTTTCTCCGTGGTGACGATGCATTCCGCGCCCGATGCTTCGGCCAGGGACCATGCCCGGTCCAGGTCGGACGAGGTGAAGGGGTGGTGATCCCGGTACGCCAGGACCCGGGTCACGCGTCCGCCGGCGTCCGTAACCGTCTGCACGAAGGAAGCCGGATTGGCGATCCCGCAGAGGACGAGCACCTCGCGGCCGGCCAGCCATTCTGGCGGGAACTGGGTACTGTCGTCTAGGCCGTTGTCCAGGCGCCGCAGGCCCGCGGGTTCATAGACGGCTTCGATGATCGCCAGGTGGGGGAACTCGTCCTTGATACGCGCCGTGTCGACCGCCGCCGAACGGGTCTGGTCCGTCCGTGTCAGCACCAGAGCACGGGCGCGCCGGAGCGAGGAAACCGGTTCGCGATAGGGGCCGGCGGGGAGCAGGCGCCCGGGGTTGAGGCGGCTGGTGGCGTCATGCACCACGATGTCTACTGCGCGGGCCGTGCTCCTGTGCTGGAATCCGTCGTCCAGCAGCAGCACGTCCGCCCCGTGCCGGTCTATGGCCAGCCGACCCGCCGCCGTGCGGCTCGGGCCGACAACCACGGGCACATCCGGAAGGGTCGAGGCCAGGAAGGCCGGTTCGTCGCCCGCCTCCTGCCAGGGGGTGCCCGGTCTGACCGTCTGGGTCGCGTGGGAATTCCTGCCATATCCGCGACTCAGCACGGCGGGCCGGTAGCCGGCGTCCCGCAGCCTGCGGGCAAGGTATCTCACCACGGGCGTCTTCCCCGCGCCGCCCGCGGTCAGTGCGCCTACGCTGAACACCGGGACCGGCAGCCGGTCGGAAGTCAGCAGTTTCCTATCGTACAACCCGTTGCGTAACCGGACCGCCATGCCCATCAGCAGGGACGCGGGCAGCAGAGCGACGCGCATGAAGCGAATGGCCGGAGCGCGCTCGCCGGGGTCCATCAACCGGATAATGAACGGCGTGCGTTGCGGATAGTGCCGCGGCTCGGTTTCGCCGGATCTGTTGGGGTCCGGTTCGAGGATCCGCCGGTCGACCAGGTCCAGGGTGCGGTCCACGGCCCTGGAGCATTCGAGCACGGCCTGTCGGGCGGCCGCGCCGGTCCGCGCACGCTTCCCCGGGTCATCCAGCAATTCGAGCCATTGACGGGCGAGTTCGTCGCTGTCGTGAACGACCATTCCGCCCCCGGTCCGCAACAGGGCCGCCGCGCTCGCCCGGACGTTCTCGATGTGGGGGCCGAACAGAACGGGGACTCCGCATGCAGCCGGTTCCAGCACGTTGTGGCCACCGAGGGGAACCAGCGTGGCGCCGACGAAAGCCATATCCGCGGCAGCGTACATGGCCGCCAGTTCGCCCATGGTATCCAGGATGATTACGTCGGCGGGACCACCCAGGTGCGTCCGAAGGGCGAACCGCAGGCCGGCCGCCTCCATCATCTGCTCGGCCGGGGGTATGCGCTGGAGGTGCCGGGGCGCCCAGATCATTTTCGCCTCGGGATACCGTTCCCGTACGCGGACGAAGGCCGCCAGCACGGCGCGTTCTTCTTCCACGGGCCGGGGGCAACCCGCCATGATGACCGGTTCGAACGCGGACAGGCCGAGTTCACGACGGAGCGCTTCCCGCCCGGGTCCCTTCTGCTCGGCTGCGAGGTCGAACTTTACGTTTCCGGTTACCCGCACCCGGCCCGGGTACGCGCCGAAGGTTATGAACCGTTCCCCGTCGAGCGCATGCTGGACGCCCACGGCGGCCAGCCGCCGCAGCATGTGCCTGAACAACGGCTTCACGAAACGGTTTCGCGCGAGACTGCGATCCGACATGCGGCCATTCACCAGGGACACGGGGCAATCGTGGGCGGCGGCCGCCCCGAGCATGCCGGGCCAGAGTTCCCCTTCGAGCAGCACCAGTGCGCGGGGGCGTACCTGTCTGAACACCCGTCGGACGATGAAGGGCGCGTCGAGGGGCGCCAGTCCGAAGTACCGGGCCCGGGGTACGTGCTGCCTGGCATAGGCCAGGCCGGTTTCCGTCATCGTGGTGACCAGCACCTGGATACCGGGATGGCGTTTCGCGAATCCTTCGATCACGGCCGCCAGGCCGGTGGCTTCGCCCACGGACGCGCAGTGGAACCAGACAACCGGGCGGTTTTCCCTGTCGGGGACGAGCGGCCGCTGGCCGAGCCGCTGGCGCATCCCGTACCGGTCCAGGATGGACAGGCAGGCCAGGACCGGCGAAAGCAGCACGGTCAGCGCGGAATACAGTAAGGTGTACACAAAGACCATGTCAGGAATCTGCCGCTTCTTCAGGAATCTGCCGGATATTCAGGACGCAACGAGACTTCGTCCGGCAATTTCGCGTGCATCCAACAGGCGTCGCTGGAGTTCGGCCCTGAACGGTTCAAGGCGCTCGACCGGCGCGTCTCCAGGCACGGTCATCGGTTCTCCGAAGGCAATCGCCGCCCTGGAAAAGGGGCGCGGTACCATGAAACGGTCCCAGCTCGAAAGCAAGCACGCTTTGTTCGAGGCGACCGCGAAGGGCACGATGGGAAGCCCGGACCTCCCGGCGATGATGAGCGTGCCCGGCTTGACCTGGAGCCGGGGGCCGCGAGGACCGTCCACGGTCACCCCCAGGTCGTCGCCGGCCGCGCCGGCCGCCGCCATGCGGAACAGGGCGCGCGTTCCCCCCCGGGTGGAAGATCCGCGTATGGTCCCGTATCCCATGCACTCGATGGCCCGGGCAATCCACTCGCCGTCCCGGTGCTGGCTCACCAGTACCTGTATCCCCTGCCGGCGAAAGGCATAGGTGGCCACCAGCAAGCCCTCGTGCCAGAAGGCGTATATTACCTGCCGACCGCCTTCCCGCGCTTGCTCGAGGTATTCCGCTCCGATCCTTCGGATGGAGAGCGTCCCTCCGAGCAGACTTATGGCCCCGGCGCTCAGTTTACCTATCAAGGAATTTACGGAGCTTTCAAGACCCGTCATCGACGGCCCCTTCCCCGCGCGGCCCCTTCCCCGCTCGGTCCGCTTTCCCGATCATCCGTTTGATGCTCGTCCGCGCCTTTCGCCATGTCCAGGGCCAGGTTGGCGACGCGCGACGACGCGCCCGGCGTACCCAGGCGGGTCCGTACTTCCCGTAGTTCGCGCGCCATGGCCTCCCGTTTTACCGGGTCCTTCAACAGCTCCAGGACCACGGGCGACAGCGATTCCGGTTCGACTGCGTCCTGGAGGAATTCCGGTGCGATGCGCCGGCCCGCGACCACGTTCACCAGGCCGATGTCCGGTATGCTGACTAAGCGCCGGGCGATCCACCAGGACATGCGTGACATGCGGTAGAGGACCAGCAGGGGCGTGCCGAAGCAGGCGGATTCCAGGGTTGCCGTTCCCGAGGTCACGAGCAACAGGTCGGCATGGTTCATCACCTCGTAGGTGCTTCCTTCCACCACGGGCACCCTCCTCGCGTCTTCTTCCAGGGCCGCATTCCCCGCGAGACACGCCGTCAGGTCGGTCCTGGAGACGGTTGGCGCCAGTCCGATGACCCCCTGGGTTCCGGGCAGCTCCTGCCGGACAGTCTTCAGGGTGCCGGCCATCGCGGGGAGCATGCGCTCCACTTCCATGACACGGCTGCCTGGCAACATCCCGATGATCGGACGGTCCGGATCGAGGCCCGCGGCTTCGCAGAATTCGGTCCTGGATTGCCGGCTCTCGAGCACCTCCAGCAGGGGATGGCCGACGAAGACGACCTTTCCCCCGGCTTTCTCGTACAGTTCCACTTCAAATGGAAAGACCACGGCCATGCAGTCCACGTTCCGGACGATGGCGTGGATCCGCCGCGGCCTCCAGGCCCAGACCTGGGGACTGATGTAGTAGAGGACCGGGATGCCCCGCTTGCGCGCCTTGCGGGCGAGGCGGAGATTGAAATCGGGGTAGTCGATGAGGATGACCAGATCGGGCCGACGGGATTCGAGGAGACCGTCCAGCCGGCGCAACGCCCGGCGAATGAAAGGCAGATGCCGGACGACCTCGGTAAGGCCCATTACCGAGAAGCGATCGATATGATAGACCAGCGTGCAGCCGGTCCGCTCCATGCGTTCCCCGCCGACGCCGAAAATATCGATTCCCGGACGCCTGGCCTTGAGCGCGGCCACGACCCCCGCTCCGTGCATCTCGCCCGACGCTTCTCCGGCGATGATCATGATCCGCAATGGCTTCGACTCCTTCGTATGAACACGTCGTGTCGTTCCAGCCGTGGAGTACGGTTGCAGCGACGGGCATATTGAATCCAAAATACACTTTGAGGACGCAACCTCGGAGTTTATTTTGAAGTCTTACCCGTTAAGGTAGTCTTAAACAAAAAACAGGAGATCGGAAAAGCATGGCTGATTCCCCGTCAGGACGCACCGTAGTTTTCGTCTCGTTGACCGGTGACGAGCAGGTGAAGGCTTACGACCAGGACCGGGAGACGGGTGCCCTGACCCTGCGGTCCACCAGCGACGCCCACGGTCCGTCCGGAGCGCTCTGCCTGCATCCGGCGGGCAACCTCATGTACAACGCCCACGTGGAATCCACCACGCTCGCGTCCTACAGGCTGGACACGGACTCCGGCGAACTCTCCCTCGTCAACAAGGTAGATACCGGCATCGGGATCCCCGCGCACCTCGTTACGGACCGTCGCGGCCGTTTCCTGCTGACGGTATACTACGGGGGCGGCGGCATCACCGTGCACCGCCTGGGCGGGGACGGCGCGATCGGCGAGCTCGTGCAGTACATCAACACGGGCGAAAAGGCCCATGCCGTCTGCCTGGCGGTGGAGGACCGGTACGTGATCGTCCCCCACGTCTGTCCCACCAATAAGACCAACCAGTTCCGATTCGATGCGGAAACGGGGCAGCTGACCTCCAACGAACCCGCGGTACTGAATCCTCCGGACGAAAACACGGGCCCCCGGCATATCTGCTTCCGGCCGGGAGGCGACGTGGCGTATATTGTCAATGAACAGGGCAACACGGTGACGGCCCATCACTTCGATGCGGACAGCGGCACCCTCGAGATCTTCCAGAACGTATCGACCCTGCCTGATGACTGGGAGGAGGGTGGGGCTACTGCCCACGTGGAGGTGCACCGGAACGGGAAGTGGGCCTATGCCTCCAACCGGGGGCATGACAGCATCGTGGGCTACGACGTGGCGGCCGACGGCGCGCTGAGCGCCTTCGGGCACGTTTCGGTTCCGGCCAGTCCGCGGTCCTTCAACGTCGATCCGGATGGCCGGTTCCTCTATTGCGCCGGTGAGGCCGCGGGCGTGATGACGGCCTATCGCGTGGACCCATCCGACGGGACCCTGCATCCGCTGCGGGATTATAACGTGGGCGACAAGCCATTCTGGGTAATGGCGACGACCCTGGGATGAGTGAATGAGCGACAAGCGTCAAAACGGCGAAGAGTCCAAGGGCCTGGTGGGCATGTTCACGGCTGAGCGGCAGCGTGAGCAGGACAACACCATGGACCGAAGGATCGAGAAGAAGCGCTTCACCCCGCGCCGGATCACCATCGGCGGCCTGGCGGCAGCGGTGATCGCCTTCGGAGTCTACGTGCTGCTCAGCGTCAACCCGTCCTCGCTGAACGTGGACGCCGAGAAGCTGACCCTGGCCCCGGTGACCTACGGCCCCTTTCTCGAGTACATCGTGGAGCAGGGAGAGGTGATGCCGCTCACGACGATCTACCTGGACGCCGTGGAGGGCGGTCGCGTGGAGGAGGTCTACGTGGAGCAGGGCACCCACGTCGAAGAAGGCACGCCGATCCTGCGGCTTTCCAACGCTAACCTGCAACTCAGCGTCATGCAGCGCGAGGCCGAGCTCTTCCGCGAGGTGAACCGGCTCAGGGAGACGCGGGTGACCATGGGGCAGCGGCGCCTGAGCATGCGCGCCGGACTGGTGGAGACGGAATACAAGTTGCGCCAGGCCGAGCGGGAGTACGCGCGCCAGGACGAGATGTTCAAGGCGGACCTGACCTCGCGCCAGGAATACGACGAGGCCAAGGACAACCTGGAGTACCTGACAGCCAGGCGGGACGTGACCGTCGAGACCTTGCACCAGGATTCGCTCTTCCAGACGATCCAGATTCGGCAGCTGGAGGAATCGATCGACCGGCTGCGCCTGAACCTGGAACTCATCAAGCAGAACGAGGAGAACCTGACCATACGTGCGCCGATCACGGGACTGCTCTCCTCGCTCATCGCCGAGGTGGGCGAGTCCAAGCCCGGCGGCGACCGGCTGGGGCAGGTCGACGTGGAGGACGAGTTCAAGGTGCGCGCGGCCATCGACGAGCATTACATCGCCCGCATCCGGTCCGGGCAGGCCGGTTCCTTCGATTTCGCGGGAGGGACCTACGACCTGGTGATCAGCCGGGTGTATCCCGAGGTGATCGAAGGGCAGTTCGAGGCGGACATGGAGTTCCCCGAAGGCATGCCCGAGGGGCTTCGCCGCGGCCAGACGCTGCAGGTGCGGATCGCGCTGGGCGAACTGGTCGACGCCATGCAGGTGCCCCGGGGCGGTTTCTACCAGAAGACGGGCGGGCGCTGGATCTACGTGCTGGATCCCACGGGCGAGGTCGCCGTGCGTCGGGATATACGGCTTGGACGGCAGAACAGCCAGTACTTCGAGGTCCTCGAAGGGCTCGAAGAGGGCGAAACGGTCATCACCTCCATGTACGACAACTTCGGCGACATGGAAAGACTGGTCTTGCAGTAATCATCACATCACGGGAGCAAACCATGATCAGGACAGAGCATCTCAAGAAACTCTACGCGACGGAAGAAGTGGAGACGACGGCGTTGAACGACGTGACCATGGCCGTGGACCAGGGCGAGTTCGTGGCGGTCATGGGGCC